>CAVGEZ010000047.1:0-9447 GCA_963628445.1 uncultured Eubacteriales bacterium | reverse complement strand
TTACTCTTGAAGAGATCATATATTATTTACTTAAATTATCTAAATAGTTCTTAATGAAATCATTTAAATTTTTAAAAGAATCATAAGAAGTATATCCTGATGCAGGTATAACTGCTTCATATGGAATTTCAGATATATCATCAGTTATTTCATTCTTTGTAAGTGTAGCTTCACCAATGATTAAATAGTTTAAAGCACTATCATATTGATTTTCAAAGTCAGTCTTAGTACCATCTTCTTTCTTTAAGAAGTTAGTAAATCCAAAACTAAACTTTCTATCTATTTCAATAGTTTCATCTCCACTAGATTCACTGTCTTCATCCTCATTAGTTACTTTAATCTTCCAATCAGAATCTTTTTTAATTAAATCTAATGTAATAGTGTTATCAGTACCTACATATGTATTTTGACTAATTGCATTAACACTTGATAGATTAGTACTTGTTAAACCTGCAAATAATCCTACATTTGATACAGCAGCAGTATATGAAGTGTAACCAATTGACATATTTGCAACAGAGTTTTGAATAGTTCCACTATTAATACTTCCTGCAAATCCACCAATATTTACAGCTAGATATTGGCTACGAGCTGTATTTGACGTACTAATTGAATAAATACAACTTAGATTACCTTCTGAATATGAATTAACAATAATACCATTGTTAGAACCAACGAATCCACCTGCATTATAGCTTAATACTTCAGTACTTGTTGAAGTACTAGTTAAATCAACAGTGAAATCACCTTTTGCATATGAACTAGTAACAGTTCCAATATTATTACCTACTAAACCACCAAAATTAACTCTAGATTTTAGTGATACATTAATAGTTCCATTAAAGCTTGAATTAGAAATAATACCATCTACATCATTTTCACCAACTAATCCTGCTGCATGTTGAACTGCAGTAGCACTTGTTGTTGACAATGTATATTTAACAGTTGCATCAGTAACAGAGCAATTAATGATTCTTCCATCATTATATCCTGCAAGAACACCAAAACTTGCAGTTCCAGAACGAGATACTTCTACATTTGGAGCTTCTATAATTAAATCTTTTACTGTAGCTCCACTACCTATATAACCAAATAAACCTTCATATTGAGCACCAGCTGTTTGTTTGAAACCAATGATCTTATGGTTGTTACCATTGAAATTACCAGTAAATGATGTACTAGAATTAAATAATGCTGATTGAGCTGTTGAACCTAAATCAATATCAGCTTCAAGTGAATAATAAGCATCCGAATCATTTACGATGTTTAAGAATTCTTCCTTATTAGTAATCTTAATAGGGTTTTCTTCACTAGTACCATCTGTAGTTGTTTTAATGTCCTGTTCATCAAGATATTCAACATCTGATCCTACAGTTACATATAACTTAATTCTATATGTTGTATCCATTTTTAAATTCTTAATAGTTTGTGTTTCACTTGCAAAATCTCCGTTTTCATCTGTAGTAGGGATATTACTAAATGAAACATAACTTGTTGAACCTAACTCTCCGTCCTCATCAACAGTTTGGTAACTAGCTCTTACTGAACTCGAATTTACCTTATTGTTTGGATCGCTTACACAAGCTTTAACTGATATTGTTGTAGCTGTTGTTGTAAGAGTCATTGAACCAGTTACACCAGATGATGTCTTACAAGAAGCTAAAACAACAAGAAACAATCCAAAAATAGTTAAAAATAACATATTTAATACTTTTTTCATGATTTATACCTCATACAATACTTAAATTATACATTAAAAGTTAAAACTTAACAACAATCATGAGTCTTTTAGAATAACAAAATCCATCAATTTTAAACACTCTAGCCAATTTTGACTATTTTTTTATATATTTATATATAAAACTCTTAATTTTGTAAATTGACATTAGAAAAAGTTAAACTTATAATAACTAAAGGTATGAAAGGAGTAATTAATATGAAACTCGGACTTGATATAGGATCTACTACTATTAAATATGTAGTATTAGACAATAATTTAAATATTATACATAAAGATTATAAAAGACATTATTCTCATATAAGAGAAAATATACTTATTATTTTAAAAGAACTTAAAGATTTAAATGTAATTGGTGAAAAGATAGAATTTGCAATCTCTGGTTCTGCTGGTATGGGACTTGCTAACGCAAGTGGTGTAACATTTGTACAAGAAGTGTATGCAACACGTCTTGCGGCTAAACGTTTAACGCCAGAAGCTGACGTTATCATTGAGCTTGGCGGTGAGGATGCAAAAATATTATTCTTAAGCGATGGTATGGACGTTAGAATGAATGGTACTTGTGCTGGTGGTACTGGTGCATTCATTGATCAAATGGCTCAATTATTATCTGTTGATGTTGCATCAATGAATGATTTAGCTAGTAGAAGTGAGAAAATATATAGTATTGCTTCTCGTTGCGGTGTATTTGCAAAAACTGATGTTCAACCTCTTTTAAATCAAGGTGCATCAAAGTCTGATATTGCAGCTTCTATATATAAAGCTGTAGTAAACCAAACTATCGGTGGTCTTGCACAAGGTAGAGATATTAAAGGTAATATCGTCTATTTAGGTGGTCCTTTAACATTTATGCCAGAACTTAGAAAATCATTTGATGAATCTTTAGGTTTAACTGGAACATGTCCAGAAAATTCTTTATACTTTGTATCTATTGGTTCAGCTTATTCAGCAATCAAAGAATATAATACTCTTGAGCTTATTGATACATTTGAAAATATTAAATCAAATGAGTCATATGGATACTTCGCTCCACTTTTCAAAGATGAGGAAGAATTAAAAGCCTTTAGAGAACGTCATGCAAAAGCCTGTGTTGAAACTATTCCCTTAACTTGCGATTATACAGGAAAAGTATATCTTGGTATTGATTCAGGTTCTACTACTTTAAAGATGGTATTAATTGATGAGGATAACAATATCCGTTGGCAAAAATACCAATTTAATGAAGGAAATCCAGCACAAATTATTAAGAATAATTTAGAAGAATTATACAATGAATTCCCATTAATCAATATTGCAGGTAGTGCTTCTACTGGATATGGTGAAGATTTAGCCCGTGCTGCATTTAGTCTTGATGACGGACTCGTTGAAACTATGGCCCACTTTAAGGCAGCCAAATACTTTATGCCAAACGTTGACTTTATCATTGATATTGGTGGACAAGATATTAAATGCTTCAAGATAGAAAATGGTGCTATTTCAAATATTTTCTTAAATGAAGCTTGTTCAAGTGGATGTGGTTCTTTCTTACAAACATTTGCAAATGCTTTAGGATTTAAAATTGAAGAATTCGCAAAGATAGGTCTTCTTGCACCTAAACCTGTTGATTTAGGTAGTAGATGTACAGTATTTATGAACTCTCAAGTTAAACAAGCTCAAAAAGATGGTGCTACAATTGATAACATTTCTGCAGGTCTTTCAATATCTGTAGTAAAGAATGCATTATACAAGGTAATTAGAGCTACTAATGTAGAATCTTTAGGTAAAAACATTGTAGTTCAAGGTGGTACATTTAATAATGAAGCCGTTTTAAGAGCCTTCGAACGTGAATTAGGAATTAATGTAGTATGTCCTAATATTTCAGGTTTAATGGGTGCTTATGGAGCTGCACTTTCTGCAAAAGATAAAAAGTTAGAACATTCTTCTATTATTACTAAAGAGGAATTAAAGAACTTCAAACATGAAGTAAAATACGCTAAATGCGGTTTATGTAAGAATCAATGTTCTTTAACTATTAATACATTTGGTTCTAAAAATAAATATATATCAGGTAATAGATGTGAACGTCCTTTAGCTAAGAGTAATATTGTATCTGATAAGGATTTAAATATTTATGAGTTTGTAAGAACTAAACTAGCTAGCTATAAGCCTGTTCCTGGTACTCGTGGTAAGATTGGTATTCCACTTGTACTTAATATGTATGAACTTCTTCCATTCTGGCATACATTCTTTACAAGCCTAGGATTTGAAGTTGTTCAATCAGGTTTCTCAAATAAAAAGATATTTACAAAAGGACAACATACTATTCCATCTGATACTGAATGTTATCCTGCAAAACTTGTGCATGGTCACATTGAAAAACTTCTAGATGAAGGACTAGACACTATCTTCTACCCATGTATGACTTATAACATTAATGAAAATAAGGGTGATAATCACTACAATTGTCCTATTGTAGCTTACTATCCTGAAAACATTGTAAACAATGTCTCAAGAATTGAAAATATCAATTTCATTTCTGACTTTATCTCTATTAATAATCCTATTCTTCTTACTAAAAAGTTATATGAAATACTTAATAGATATTATAAGGTATCAAAGAAAGAAGTTAAGGAAGCTTGCGATAAGGCTTATGCTGAATATAAATCATATCTAGAGGAAATTAGAGAGCGTGGAAAACAAATAGTTCATGAATGCCGTATGAAGGGTAAAGAGATTATTGTATTATGTGGTAGACCATATCACGTAGACCCTGAAGTAAATCATGGTATTGATGAACTTATCAATGGTTTTGGAGTTGGTGTTGTAAATGAGGAATCTATCTCATATTTAACTGATAAGTTTACTACTAATGTATTAAACCAATGGACATATCATGCGCGTCTATATAGTGCTGCAAGATATGTTATTACTCAAAGTGATATGAACTTAGTTCAACTTGTATCATTTGGTTGTGGTCTAGACGCAATTACAACTGATGAATGTAAAGACATCATTGAGCATGGTGGAAAAATTTACACTCAAATTAAGATTGATGAAATCACAAACTTAGGAGCTGTAAAAATCAGACTTAGATCTTTATTTGAAGCTCTAAGACTTAAAAAGATAGAAAATAGTGGAGGTAGCAAGAATGAATAATGATAATTTTGATGAAACATATGAAATAAAGTCTCCTACCTTCACAAAAGAAATGGTAAAGACTCATACTATACTTCTTCCGACAATGCTTCCAATGCATTTTAGATTCTTTGAAAAAGCTCTACTTGCATCAGGTTACAAAGTAAGATTACTTACTAATACTAGTGATCACATTAAACAAGTAGGTTTAAGATATGTACACAACGATACATGTTATCCAGCCCTACTTGTAATAGGTCAATTTATTGAAGCACTTGATGATATGAGTGAGGAAGAAAGACATAAAACAGCTCTTCTAATCACACAAACAGGTGGTGGTTGTAGAGCAAGTAATTACATTCACTTATTACGTAAAGCTCTAGTTAAAGCTCATTACGAATATGTTCCAGTAATTTCTTTAAATGCATCAGGTCTAGATAAAAAGTCTGGATTTGTACTTAACTACACTACTATTATGCGTATTGCGGCCGCAATGACTTATGGAGATATGCTTATGTATATGAGAAACAAAGTTATTGCCTATGAGACACACAAAGGTGATTGTGATAAGTTATGTGACAAATGGGTTGAAAAGATTGGGCAAGATTTCTTAAATAAGAAAGGTACTAATTTTAAAGCCTTAAAGAAAAACATAAACGAGATTGCAAAAGATTTTGATAATGTAGAAATTAACAATGAAATCAAACCTAAGGTTGGTATTGTTGGTGAAATATATATTAAGTATTCTTCTTTAGGTAACAATAATCTTGAAAACTTCCTACTTAAGGAAGGTGCAGAGATTAATGTGCCTGGTTTATATGGATTCATCTTCTATTGTTTATGGAATTCAATATATGATAGAAGATACTATCACACTAGTTGGATCAAAACTCAAGTTACTAAATTCTTAATTAAGTACTTAGAGCGTAGAGAAAACTTAATGATTAAAGCTATCTCAAAGACTAAATACACACCTATGAATTCATTTGATAAAACACGTACATATTCTCATGGTGTCTTATCACACGGAACTAAGATGGGTGAAGGTTGGCTACTTACAGCTGAAATGGTCGAATTAGTTGAAACAGGATACAAAAATATTGTTTGTGCTCAACCATTTGGTTGCTTACCTAACCATATTTGTGGTAAGGGCGTAATGAAGAAAATAAAAAATAAATACCCAGAAGCTAATATTGTAGCAATCGACTATGACCCAAGTGCTACAGCTGTAAACCAAGAAAATAGAATAAAACTAATGTTAGCAATGTCTAGAGAAACTCTAGATAAAGAAATTAAACATTAATATTAAAGATACTGTGGATTAAATTCTGCAGTATTTTTTAATGCAAAAAAAGAAGCCACGCAATAATACGTGACTCCCCTTATGGATAAAAGTTTCGACTTATTTTACATCGCTCTTAAAACGATATATTAAATTTTGAAGGAATTCCTTCTTGTCTATTATATCAAAAGAGGCCTTGTTTTACAAACTTTATTTATAATATTTCTACTCATAAATTTTAAGTTATATAACCGAATCACTTTTATATTTAAATTCAATTAATTTCTCTTTATGTACTAGTACAATGATTTATAAGCTGTAAGCTTGTCTTCTTCTATTTTATGTGCTTCAAATGCACATTCTCCGCCAACTAAAATATCATAATAGATAACATCATCTAATTTATATATTTTAGATACGTTACCAATAAAAAACTCATTATGATACTTAAATCTAACAGCTTCATTTATTTTATATTTTGAATTAATATTCTCTTGTCTCTTTTTCTTAAAAAACATTATGTATTCCTTTCAAATATCATAATTAATATGATTGATAATTTTAGTTACTTTTTAAAAACCTCAATTTTAGTATCATGTTTTAAAGTTGATTCATTATATGTAATACCAACTAATAATACATCACCATGATAATCACCTAAAGAATCAATATACTCTTTGACTTTAATTTGTTTTAATGCATCATCGACAGTTTCTTTATTAGCCTTTAATTCGATAATAAGGGGTATATGATTATTATCATATGGGGTAAAAGTTAAGTCGGCACGTCCTAAAGTTGTTGTATCTTCCTTTTTAATATTATAAAAATCTTTAGTCTTATAATACGACATATATACTACAACACTCAATATATCTTCTTTATTCTTATTGAAAATACTAGCTATTTCTTTATGATTTCTATCTAAAGTTTTATTGATATAATCAGTATTTAGTTTAATTGTTTCTTGATACATGTTAATAGAATTAGAAATAGGATCATATAATTCTTTCCAGTTCAAGTTTTCAAGTGCACGTTCAAATTCCAATTTAATTTCATAATTTGGAATATAACAATATCCACACCCAACCTCAGTTCCTGGTAAGTACGCTAAATATCCTAAGTGAATTAGAACAGTTAAAGCCGCATCTTTAGAATTTACCTTAGTTAAATCATTTTCAAACTTATAGACACTAACGTTTATTTTTTCCCCTAGAAGCATTTTTGCAATAATTTCTTTTAGTTCACCATGGTCATAATTCATATAATTAGTTATAGCTTCAATTGCAGAAGTTTGTGTCCAATAATCCGAGTATTCTCCACTTATTACAGCCTCAACTACGCTTTTTGGATTATATAAAGATACTCCCTTAAGATTGTAACCATTGTACCAAGTTTTAATCTTATTAAAATCTCTATTGTACTTAACGCACAAATCCTTAACTTCTTCTTTCGTAAAACCAAAATATGATTCTAAACCACCCGGATAAATCATATTATATTCTTTAAACATATTTAATGTGGATTGAGTTGAATAACGTTTTATAGGTAAAATTCCTGTCATATATACCAAATCTATACAATCAGAAACAACACTAGATTTAAATAAATTTCTTAAAAATTCTATATATTCATCACAAAGTTTTCTATTATGTTCTTGTTCTCTAAAAATAATATCCCACTCGTCAATTAAAAAGATGAATCGATCATTTGTACTTGTTTTGATTTTGTTAAAGCATTTCCTTAATGTATTCTCTTTATCGGTCAAATAAGAACCATATACTTCCTTTAAATCATCAATTAATTCCTCTTGAAGTTGAGTAACAAACATATTCTTATCTCTAATATCCGTATACAGACTAGACATATCAATCCATACAACATTATGTTTATTTAAATGCTTTAAATAAGATTCATCTTTTTCAATCTTAAGGCCCTTAAATAATTCCTTAGAATCGCAACCTTTAGAATAGTAAGCATTAAGCATAGATAGTGCTAAAGATTTACCGAATCTACGTGGCCGAGTAACGCACATATATTTTGAATTCTTCTTAGTTAAATTATTATTTGTTATTTTGATCAATAATGATTTATCGACAAAGATATCATCATAAAGATATGATTCAAATTCAGCACTATCTTTATTTAAATATAATCCCATGGTTATCACCTACTTCAATATATACTTATTATATCATAGATTAAAACTTTATGTCTACTTGAGACTAGTACACAATCATTAACTTTCGCGCAAAAAAAGAAGACCTCAAATGAAGTCTTCCTTTGTTTATATAATCCAAAATGAATTGTAAATAATACTGTAAACTAACGCTTAGAGAATTGGCTAGCCTTACGAGCTTTCTTAAGACCGTATTTCTTACGTTCTTTAGCACGTGGATCACGAGTAACGAATCCAGCTGGCTTTAATGTTTGACGGTAGTCAGCATTAACTTCCATTAATGCACGAGTAATACCTAAACGTAAAGCACCTGCTTGACCAGAAACTCCACCACCATAGATGTTTGCAACAACGTCAAATTGACCTTCAGTTTCAGTAACTGCGAATGGTTGCATTACATCAAGACGTAACATAGCTGAAGGAATATATTCTTCAAATTCACGTCCATTGATAGTGATTTTACCAGTACCTGCTGTTAAGATAACACGAGCAACTGACTCTTTACGACGTCCTGTACCTGTATATTGAACTTTCTTATTTGCCATATCGATATATCCTCCTTATTACTTTAACTTAAACTCAACTGGTTTTTGAGCTTGATGGTTGTGTTCGCTTCCAGCATATACGAATAAATGCTTTCTTTGAACATCACCTAGTGGGTTGTGTGGAATCATACCTGAAACAGCTTGTTCTACCATACGAGTAGGGAACTTAGCCATTAATTCGCTAGCAGTATAAGTCTTTAGACCACCATTGTAAGCTGAATGGTATCTATATAACTTATCAGACCACTTATTACCTGTTAATTTGATTTTGTCAGCGTTAATAACGATAACATAATCACCACAGTTAACGTGTGGAGTGTAAGTAGGCTTATCCTTTCCTCTTAATAAAGAAGCAACTTGAGTTGCTAAATGACCTAATGTTTGACCATTAGCGTCAACAACGTACCATACTGGTTTTACAGTTTGATTATTTGCCATAAATGTATTCATTTTTGTATCCTCCTTAAATTATTTATAACCTTTAAATTTAAAGACTATGTGGATTTAATATAAAATGTACCTCTAATATATTATAATAATTACAATCAATTGTCAACAAGAAATTGCAATTTCTAAAGCAATTTTCCCCACT
>CAVGEZ010000046.1:0-14561 GCA_963628445.1 uncultured Eubacteriales bacterium | reverse complement strand
TTGGAAGTAATTGTTTACTTGTAACAAGTGTAAGTGGATAAAGTCTAGTTCCTGATCCACCAGCTAAAATTATACCTTTCATATTTCTTAACCTCTCTGACCCTTTCTAAGTCCTAAATAACGAGCCATCATATCAAATGGAAATCTAATAAGTACTGGAATATTAAACTGTAGTAATGCTCTTTTAAAAATGTATAGAGCAAGTTTTTTACCAGCACTAGTTTTTTTATAACAGTCAAAAATTTTAATGTCTTTAAAGAATTTACCTGTTCTATAATATCTTCTATATAATTGTCCTAAGGTAAATCTATGAGAGTGATAACAAATTGCATTAGCTACATACATCTTTTTGTACCCTGCATCCATTACAATTTTTGCATACAATTGGTCTTCGTTAGTAGCTACATTATAATTATTATATCCATCAACGCTTAAGAATATATTTCGATTAATAGCGCTAAATGCATCAGATGCAAAGAAAGCCATCAATTGAAGTCTTTCATAATCTTCTTTAGAAACCACAATATCCTCATTTCCATAATTATATTCTCTTACATATTTTTCAATAGAATGATTATTACATACTTGCTTGCCATATGCGTAAGCAACCTCGCCATTAATTTGAGAAGCCAAATTATATAGCGATAATTCATTTTTAAAATAAACGTCTTCCGATAATAAAACTATAACATTAGATGTACAGTAATCTCTAATACACTTTTCTCTAGTTAAACTATGAGAATATTCACATTTAGTAAGTTCAAATGATTTAAATTTGTATTTTTCAATAATTTGTCTAATTTCATTATCTACTTCTTCACTAGACAAAGTGTGTGCAAATACCACATTAACTAAATTAACGCGAGTTTGAGTCATTAAGCTTTCGCATAGTCTATTAACTTCAAATGGATTTTTATAGACAGGACAAATAATATCAATATCAATCATATATTATTCCTCACGCGCTGAAGCTAAATACTTGTCACACACTTCATCTGGATTTCCAACCATTTTAACAACACCATGTTCCATCCATACAACACGATCGCACATTTCTTTTATAACATCTACATTATGATTTACTAGTAGTACTGTAGCTCCTCCAGTAATCAATTCATTCATTTTATTAAAACTCTTCTTTTGGAACTCAAAATCTCCAACAGACAATATTTCATCTACAATTAAGATTTCAGGATTAACTATTGTTGCGATTGCAAACGCAAGTCTTGTAATCATACCTGATGAATAATTTCTAAGTGGAACATCAAGAAATTCTTCAAGTTCAGAAAAATCTACAATTTCTTGGAATTTAGAATCTAAAAACTTTTTAGAATATCCCATAATTGTTCCATTTAGATAGATATTTTCACGCCCTGTCATATCCATATCAAAACCTGAACCAAGTTCAAGCATAGGAACAACGTTACCATTAACTCTAACACTACCAATTGATGGTTTAAGAATGCCTGAAATAATTTTTAATAGTGTTGATTTACCAGCACCATTATGTCCTATCAGACCAACAACCTCGCCTTTATAAACATCAAAACTTACATTGTTTAAAGCTTCGAATTTTTCATACTTTATTTGTCTTTTAATTAGTTTAACAACAAACTCTTTTAACGAAGTAATCTTATCTTTACTAAGAGTAAATTGCATAGATACATTATTAATTTCTATAATTTTTTCCATAACTTACTCCTATAAATATAAAGCAAACTTATCTTGTTTTCTTCTAAATACTAACAATCCTATTACAAGCATTAACACAGCTGGTAGCAAGCAATATACATAACAAATTAAATCAGGTCCTTGCGCATCAATTATGCAAATTCTTGCAAAATTAATATATTGATATAAAGGATTCATATGATACAATTTAATGAATTTTTCAGGAATAATACGTTCTGTATAGAAAACTGGTGTAAAATACATCCAAATTGTACTTACAACACCCCATAAAAATTGAGTATCTTGGAAGAATGTATTTAGAGTAGATAATATTAAAATAACTCCAAATGTAAACATAGTTAAACAAAGAATGTCAAACAATAATAAGAATAAGTAAATACTAAATTGACATTGTGTAAATGCCATAATAATTGCAAGTAAAATTAGTGATATACCAAAATTAATTAATGAAGAAATAAGTTTAGATAATGGATAAATATATTTTGGAATATAAACTTTCTTAATTAAAGAAGCATTTCCAGTAATACTTCCCAAACCAAATCCAGAAGCTTCATTAAAGAATGAAAATAAAATGGTACCAGATATAAGATATACAGGGTAATTTGGTGTATCTGACTTAAATAGAGTAGAGAATACCGCATATTGAACTAACATCATCATTAATGGATTAACAAATGACCATGCTATACCAAGTACTGATCTTTTATACTTTATTTTAAAATCTCTATTTACAAGTTGTCCTAAAAGGGACTTATATTTTGTACAAAGAGTTAAAAATGTAACAACAAAATTAGATTTTCCCTTTTTACCAAGATTGTAACATATAGTAACATATATAAATGCAACTAAGAATATTCCTAGCACAACTGAAACAAAGATTGTATTTAAAGATTCATTTTGTATCTTATTAAAATTTATAGAATATATAATTAATACTAGCGCCCAATATATTGCAGCAACCGTCATTAATATCCTTTTTGAAGCTTTCCAATTCATTTTATCACCCTAACTAATTGATAATAATCAATTAAATATTTTTATATTTTATTATTTTCATAACTTTAATTATCAAAATCAAATCATAAAATCTATATATTATATCATACTTAACATGTTTAAGCAAATCTCTATTAATCCGATGAAATTTCACTGTTTAATGAAGGTTAGCTCACACTATAATTACTAAATTAAATTACTTATTTTTAAATGATTATTCTCAATATTTATTCAACAATTGAAGGATAAGAGCATATTTAAAAAGGTGCATATCAAATATGCACCAGTATTTGTTTCTACATTAACTTTTTAAACATTTCTACAACTTCATCATGTGTGGCTTCCTTAGGGTTACCAGGGTAGCAAGCATCTTTTAAAGCATCACTTGCAAGATTATCTAAGTCTTCTGCTTTAATCTTTTCACATTTAGAAGGAATTCCAACATCAACAGATAATTGCTTAACTGCCTTTATAGCAGCATCTCTATATTCATCTTGTGATAAAGCGTGAGTATCTACGCCAAATGCTTCAGCAATATCTTTATATTTTGTCCCGCTGACATCCTTATTAAATTCCATCGCAATAGGAAGTAACATAGCACAAGCTACACCATGTGGTACATCATAATAAGCTGATAAAGTATGAGCCATTGCATGATCGATTCCAAGACCTACGTTAGAGAATCCCATACCGGCAATATATTGACCCAAAGCCATTTGTTCTCTACCTTTAGGGTCATTATTAACAGCATCGCGTAAATTATTCGCAATAAGACTAATAGCCTTAATATGGAACATATCACTCATTTCCCATGCAGCACGAGTAATGTAACCTTCAATTGCATGAGTTAAGGCGTCCATTCCTGTTGACGCAGTTAATCCTTTTGGCATTGAACTCATCATATCAGGATCAACAATTGCAACAATAGGCATATCATGTGGGTCAACACACACAAACTTTCTCTTCTTTTCTACATCAGTAATTACATAATTAATTGTAACTTCAGCTGCAGTGCCAGCTGTAGTTGCAACTGCAATAATAGGTAATGTCTTATTCTTTGTAGGTGCTACACCTTCAAGACTTCTAACATCCCTAAATTCAGGGTTAGTAATAATAATACCAATAGCTTTTGCAGTGTCCATTGAAGAACCTCCACCAACAGCTACAATTGCATCAGCCTTTACTTTCTTAGCTTCTTCTACTCCACCTAATACATTTTCAATAGTAGGATTTGGTTTAATATTACTATAAACTTGATAATTAATATTAGCCTCATCTAAAAGGTCAGTAACCTTCTTTGTAACTCCAAACTTAAGTAGGTCTGGATCAGTACAAACTAAAATACTTTTATAACCTCTTGAATTAATTTCAGGTACAATGTTTTGAATTGCTCCCTTACCATGATAAGAGGTTTCATTTAACATAAATCTTTGTGACATATTATAATCTCCTTTTATACACTTATATTATAGTCTTTACAGAAAGCGTTTTCAAGCATTGTTATTGGTTGTCTTATTTGGTTTAAACATATAAAAAAGTGCAACAAAGTACAATGAAGTACAAAAGTTTTATTAAAGTACAATGAAATACAACTAGAATTATAAAGTACAATGAAATACAATTATATTATAAAGGAGTGATAATATGGAAAATCCATTTTCAATTTCATTTGGTAGAATTAATGAAAAAATAATTCAAAGAGATGTGGAAATTAAACCAATTTTTGAAGACTTTAATGCTGAACATACAAGAAACACTGTATATGTAATAACTGGGCCTAGAGGATGTGGAAAAACTGTTACTCTAAGCCATATTTTAGATCAATATAAGGCAAATGATGATTGGGTTGTCGCAAGACTTACTCAGTCGCATAATATGTTAGAACAAATGGCTAGTTTGTTATATGAAAATAGTGTATCAAGGATTAAATCTTTAAAGCTTGAATTTTCATTTTCTTTTTCCGGTTTATCTTTTCAAATAAAAGGAGATAATCCTGTATCAAGTATTCATGTTTATCTTGAAAAACTCTTACAATATTTAACAAAGAAAGGCAAACATATACTAGTTGCAATCGATGATGTATCCAAAAATGATGCAATGGTTGAATTTATTAGAGCTTATCAAGGATTTTTGATTGATCATTATGACGTAAGACTTCTAATGATAGGACTTCAAAAAAATATATCAAAACTTGAGTCTGATAGAACTTTAACTTTTCTTTATAGAGCTCCTAAAATTAGATTATCTCCTCTATCAATTCCTTCTATTGCTTACTCTTATCAAACAACATTTAATATAAGTGATGAAGAATCTATAAGATTAGCTAAATTTACAAAAGGCTATGCAATGGCTTATCAATTATTAGGAGATATTTTATTTAGAAATAAAACTGTCTCTTTAACTAAGGAAGTTAAAAAAGAATTCGATTTAAAGATTGGAGATTCCTCATATGAAATCATTTGGAGGGAATTAACAGAAAACGAAAGAAATATTTTAACTTGTATTGCAAAAGGTGATACTACTAACGAAGAAATTATGTCAAAACTTTCTATTAGTAAAGGAAACCTTGCAATATATAAGAAAAGACTTGACGAAGAAGGAATTATTAGTACCAAGATTAGAGGAAAGAGTGAATTTTTATTACCTCGATTTGAAGACTTCATTTTATTTAAGGAAAAAATTTTAGAAACTTTCTAAAAGAAGCTCCTAAATTAATGAATAAATTCAATGAGGTATACAATTTGGTATACAGATCGAATAAATATTAGTTTTTATAAATAGCCTCACATAAAGTGAGGTTTTTATTTACCCATATATTATAAATGTTACTTTAAAGCATTTAAAAAGGTCTATGTTAACCAACATAAACCTTTGTTATCTTATCATAAGCTTTAATTACTTCTTCGTTTGGCTCTTCATATTCATTTTGCATACGCAAAATAACATCTTCAGGAACCCATTTATCTTTAATACGCTTCTTATTATTAGCTAAATTAAAATTAATATCTCTTGTAATAAACATTACAAGTTCATAATAATCAAATTTGTGTAAACGATTATAATAATGCATTCTTCTCTTATTATCTAAGAAGGTAGAATCCATAATGAATGTAAAATCATTAACACCATCTTTAACTAAACTATCATATTTGTCGTTTGCTAAATCTATCATATGATTGTATATAACATACATATCAGAAGGGAAATGCAAATATGTTCCATACATTTCTCTTCTAGTTTCATCACTATCAAAGTGAAAATCATGCTCCGACTTAAAGTTCTCATTAATCCATGTAGATTTACCACTACCAGGAAGTCCTGCAAGTACAATACACTTCTTCATTAGATTAACTTCTTTCTTAGTTTTGATGAGATAAAATCTACAATTAAAACTAAAATAATAACACCATATAATACAGCTGCAAGTTGAGGCCAGTGATAATTAGTTGAGTGAACAGATATAGAATATCCTACTCCACCTGCTCCAACTAAACCTAGAAGTGAAGCTGTTCTTATGTTTAAATCAAAACGATAAAGAATAACATTTAAGAAGTTTGGTATAACTTGAGGTGCAACTCCAAGTTTAATACGAGAGAATTTTGAACATCCTACCGCATCCAATGCTTCAAGTGGTCCTTCTTCAATAACATCAAGTTGTTCGGCATACATTTTACCAATCATACCAATTGAGTGAATTGATAAAACCATTACACCTGTAAATGATCCAAATCCAAATACTTTAATGAAGATAAATCCCATTAAAATTTCAGGAAATGTTCTAATAATAATTAATAACATTTCAGAAATAATTGCCCATTTTCCAATCATTCTACGTGATGCAAGGAAACCAAATGGAATTGAAAGAATACTTGCAAAAAGTGTACCAATAAAGGCTATTGCGAATGTCTGAATAACTTCATATATTACAGATGATTTAAATGTAAAACTACCATATCCAAAGAAATATGACCAATCAGGATTTACAAATCCTTCTAACATCTTACCAAATTTCTCCCAATTTGGTGATTTAAAAGAATCAAAGAAATTAATATCTAGAGAAAAATACAATAATACAGAAACTAAAATAACTATAAATACTAAATTATATATCCATTTACGAGGTCTAGCTTTATAGGCTTCATCAACTGTAGTAAAGTGATGATTAACTCTATAGAATATCTTTTTATAAAAAGGAAGTTTAATATATTCTTCTTTTTCAAGTTGTTTTCTCATAACTATTGAACCTTCCTTCTTAAATAAGAACTAAGTAATTGAAGTGCTACAACAACTATAAATAAAGGAATTAATATAGCTCCAACTTTATCATATTGTGTTGAGTCAATCGCATCACTTAATAATTGACCAATACCACCAGCTCCAACAAATCCTAATACTACCGATGCACGAACATTAATTTCAAATACATAAATAATATTAGAAACAAGTGTAGGCTTAACTTGTGGTGCTATTGCAATATTGTAAGCTTGTAAACGAGTAGCACCACTACTCTTACTAGCCTCAAATGGATTCATATCACAAGTTTCAATTTGTTCATACATTAACTTAAATAGAACACCTGCAGTAAAGAAGGCCATCGCAAATACACCTGCCGTTTCAGAGAAACCAAAGAATACAGTTGCAATTACTGCTAAAACGAATGTAGGTATAGATCTAAAAATATTTAAAATAATACGAACAGGAAGATATACAGCTTTTGATGTATAGATGTTAGAACTTGCAAGAATATAGAATGGAACTGATATAACAGTACCTAAGAATGTTGCAATACCAACCATTTCTATTGTAGACCAAATCTTAGGAATAGCTGTATTAAATATATAATCTCTATATCCTTCATTAGTTTTTAAAGACCACTTTGAAGGTACAAATAATTGTGAAAAAATAGTATTAAATTGCGAAAATCTTACATTATTAGGCATATCAATAAAGATAAAACTAATAACAAGTAATACAACAATAATAAGCGTGTATACTAAAGCCAAGTTCTTCTTTTTATGTATAGTCTTAACTTCACCATTATTAAGAGTAACAGTTACATCCTTATACATAAGTTTATCAAGAAAATTATTCTTCTTCACAAACATCACCTAACTTCTCATTAGACTTAATAGCTCTACCATAGATATTAAGAATAACATCATCAGTAACTTCACTAGGTTTACCATCAAAGACAATCTTACCCTCTTTAATACCAATAATTCTAGTTGAATATTTAAGTGCTAAATCAACATGGTGCATATTTGCAACAATGGTAATCTTCTCTTCTTCATTGATACGCTTAAAGTCATTCATAACACTAATAGTAGTAATAGGGTCAAGAGAAGCTACTGGTTCATCAGCTAGAATAATCTTAGGCTCTTGTGTTAGTGCACGTGCAAGTGCAACTCTTTGCATTTGTCCGCCAGACAATGCATCAGCTCTATTATAAGCTTTATCTAAAATACCAAGTTTATTTAGGGATTCAAAAGCTAGTTGTTTTTCTTCTTTAGAATAAATATTAAATAAAGTGTCAAAGAAAGAGTGGTAACCCGCTCTTCCTGACAAAACATTATTATAAACACTAGATCTTTTAACAAGATTGAATGATTGGAAAATCATTCCTATATTTCTTCTAAGTACTCTAAGTTCTTTACCACGTGCCTTAGAAATGTCTTGTCCGTCTATTAATAATTCACCTTCAGTAATATCATGCATCTTATTAATACAACGAAGTAGTGTTGATTTACCAGCTCCTGAAAGACCTATGATTGAAACAAAATCACCATCATTAATAGTTAAATTAACATTTTTTAATGCATGATATCCATTTGTTTCATAAACTTTTTCTACATTTTTAAATTCGATCATAAATCCTCACCAATAAATTATTTTTTAGATTAAATTATTATCTGCACAGAATTGATAGAATTCTCTTTCACCGTCGAAATCAGAGTCTTTAGCTTCTACATATCCAGTATGGCTATATAAATTATATAAATAATAAGCTCCTGTTCCTTCAGTTGTGTAACTTCCATCCTTAACAGCAGTCATAAATGCGTTCTTAACAGCTTCTTTAGCTTCATCAGATAAACCTGAACGAACTGAAATAGTATCATTGTAAATACCATCAGTAATTGCAATACACTTTGTTGATGTGAATATTTCTTTTTTGTTATAATATTGTGAATCAGACTTAATGTAACCATTAGAATATCTTACATCCATAAATCCCCAATAACCAGCTACATCTCCACTCATCATAGCAGATAAAGCAGCATCATAACCCTGTACTTGAACACCTTGTATTTGTGTTTTACTATCAGTAATCTTATCAACCATAGTCATACCGTATTTCTTTAAGTAAGCAAGAGGTCTTAAATAACCAGCACCACTTGTAGTACCTTGACGAGCAATACTTAAACCAGCTAAGTCCTTAACGTCAATATTACCATCACCATTTACATCTTTGTAATATTCATTCTTTACAATTAATGTAGAGCAATAATAGTTAACATCTGTTGTTGATTGTTGACCTGAATATTCATAACCTGAGATTTCACCATTCATAGCTTTCTTTTGATCAGCTTCAGTAGTGTAATCAATTTGAACTTGGTATCCTTTTCTTACTGAAGTAAGTAATACTTCTACTTTACCTGGATTCTTTAAAGTAGCTTCAGCATAACCAGAAGCAGTTAAGAAACCAACATCTACTTGACCTGATAACATAGCTTCAGTTGTTGCTGCATATGTTGTACCAGTAGTAATTTTGAAACTATACTTGTCACTTGTTTTGTTAAGAATTGGTTCTAGATTAGAAGCAAGTGTTGCAAGTTTTCCAGGATCACGAGATGGAACGAATTGTACATTAATAACTGTAGATTCACTATCATTATTACCACAAGAAGCTAATGATAGAGCTGCAATACCACTTAAGGCTACACAAGATAACATTTTGATTTTTTTCATTTTAATTTCCTCCGACAAATGAACATAAAAGCTTATCATTCTTTTACTAACTTAATTATAAACCTTTAAGAAAATCAAGTGATAATAAAACTGTAATGGAAACGTTTTCTATATATTTTTAAGATTATTTTTTAAAAAATGAAAATACAGTGATTTAATCAACAAATGTTTGAAAATATTACATTTTGCTACATTTTGTTTAAAATAATGCAGCAAATCATAAATTTATATTGTAAAAAGAGTAATCTAAATATATAATATTTCTAATTTAAGGATGTGATTAAGATGAGATATTGTACAAAATGTGGTGCTAAGATAGCTCTAGATGATAAGTTTTGCCCTGTATGTGGAGCCGTTCAATCATCAAATGAGCCAAATTCAGCATCTACAGTATATAATCCTATTGTAGAGGAAGCACATGAAAAAAATGAAGAATCAGGCAAATCAAGAACTGTTGCAGCTATACTTTGCTTCTTACTAGGTGGTATTGGAATTCATGATTTATACCTAGGCAAAAAAGGACGTGCTATAGGAAAAATAATGATATTTTCATTTAGTCTAATCGATTTTATATTTAGCTATGTATATAAGCTTGCTACAGAAACTATGCTAAATGGTTCAGGTGCACAAGAGTTTTTCTCTAGTGACCTAACTCAAATTGAATCCTTAATCCTTTCTTTACCATCTATAATATTTTCATTAATAATTGGAATTTGGACATTAGTTGATTTTATTATGATACTTATAGGAAAATATAAAGATTCTGAAGGTAAACTTGTTACAAACTGGACCTCAAAATAATATATTAAAATGAAGATTGTAAAGAATCTTCATTTTTTTAATTTATACTAAGAAAAGGTCTAATTTGTATTAATCTTCCAAAACTCCCTTAAAAAGTCGCATTTTGCATTTTTCCAACCTAAATGTTCTCTATTTTTGCATTTTTCCAACTTTTAACTTCTTAAACATTATAAGATATGATTCATTTAGTACATTTAAAATCATAAATATTCTTCAATTCTTTCCATATGAAAATATCCCATATCAAACCACTTAACGATTAAGATACAGGATATTATTAAACTCAATTAAAAATGAAACAACTTTATATACTACTTATTATTTCTTAAACTCTTTACAAACTCTTCTAGTTTATCCATACCACTAACAAGAGAATCATATGAACAGGTATAAGATATTCTTATATTATACTTTCCAGCCTCACCAAAAGCACTACCAGGTACTACTGCAACACCATATTCTTTAAATAGTCTAGTTGCAAATTCAAGTGAATCCATACCAAATTCTTTTATTGAAGGAAATAAATAAAATGCACCGATAGACTTGTAACAATCAAGTCCCATATTATTTAATCTATTATATGCATACATTCTTCTCTTATTATATTCTTCCTTCATATAAGAAATATCAGAATCTCCATTCTTTATAGCCTCTACTCCAGCATATTGACTTACACTAGGACAACAAACAATAGTATAAGAATGAATATTTCTCATTACATTAATAATATCAATAGGCGCACAAATATAACCTAATCTAAATCCTGTCATTGCATAAGCTTTAGAAAACCCATTTATTACAATAGTTCTTTCTTTCATGTTATCTAATGATGAAATAGACTCATGAACTTTCTCATATGTAAGTTCTGAATATATTTCATCACTTATAACATATAAATCATGTTTAGCACATATTTTAGCTACACCTTCTAAATCCTTTAGTGTCATTATTGCACCAGTTGGATTATTAGGGTAATTTAATATTATAGCTTTAGTTTTAGGACTTATTTTAGCTTCTAGATCTTTAGGATCAACTTTATAATCATTTTCTTTTTTCAATTTAACATGTACATCTATTCCACCATTTAGTTTAATACATGGAACATATGCATCATATACAGGATCAAATACAATTACCTCATCCCCTGGATTAATTAAGGTTCTACATATTAAATCAATTGCTTCAGAGGCACCTATAGTTAATAGTATTTCAGCAGGCTTATAATTAATATTATACTTTCTATATAATAATTTTGATAATTCAATCCTTAATTCTTCTATACCATATTCATTGGTATAAAAGTTTTTACCATCAATTATTGAGTCAGCCGCAACCTTTGCAATATGATCTGGTGTCTTAAAGTTTGGTTGTCCAACACAAAATGATATACAATCTTTTTCCTTTAGTACCATACTAAAGAAATCCATAATCTGGCTTGGTTTAAGTTCTTTTGATATTTTTGATAGTTCTTTCATATGTTTTGTTTCCTTCTATTCATAAATATTCTATAACTTTTAATAATTTCTTACTAGTTATTTATTAATATTTTTATAATCAAAAAAGGACTAGATATAAAATCTAATCCAATTATATTAAACTACATTTCTTCAAGCATTAAACATAGGCAATGATATATTGGTAAATGATATTCTTGAATCATAAATGTTTCACTAGATGGTGCTTTTATTGAGACATCAGCTACTTGTGACAATTCTCCGCCATTTTCTCCGGTTAATCCAATAACCTTTAATCCTTTAGCACGAGCTACAACAGAAGCGTACATAATATTCTTAGAATTTCCTGATGTAGAAATTCCTAAAAAGACATCGCCTTTACGTCCTAACACGTTTAATTGTTGAGCATATGTCATTAATCCACCATTTGAAACATCGTTAGTAAACGCACTAGATAGTCCAGGATGTGAATTAAGCGCAATACATGGATATCCCCATTGAAGAGAGTCTGCAAGTTCTTTACCTCTAATAGGATCAACATTAATTAAATTTTGACATTCAATATCGTTTAAATGTCTTCTTTTCTTAAAACCTTTCATAAGTTCACCGACGATGTGTTCAGCATCGCTACAAGAACCACCATTACCTGCTACATATAGTGTATGTCCATTTAAGAAACATTCTTTTAATATATCAAATGAGGCTAATATAGAGTCTTTACATACACTTAATTCAGGATATCTTTTAATTAAATCATCAACATTATATTTAAAGTTTTCATTATCCATATTAATTTTCTCCTAAAATTTTCTTTACTATTTCAAGTAAATTCTTACCACTTATTTGTTCTCCATATGTTTCATCTAATTCAGTAATTAATGCGGTCTTACAATGGGCATTTATACCACACAATATATCGTTTTTTGAATCTCCTATCATCCATGAAGAGTTCAAGTCAATATTATATTTTTTAGAAGCCTCTAGTAACATACCAGGCTTTGGCTTACGACAATTACATTCTATTTTATATTCTACTCTTTCACCAATAAAACCTTTGTGAGGGTGATGTGGACAATAGAATATATCATTTATATAAGCTCCATCAAGTCCTAGTAATGTTTCCATTTTATTATGAATTTCATTTAATTCTTCTATACTAACTTCACCACGAGCTATAACAGGTTGATTAGTTATTACAATACACAAATACTGGCTTCCATTAATTAGTTTTATAGCTTCACTAACATAATCAATTAGTTCAAAATCATTGATATCAGTTAAAAATCCTTTTAATTTATTAATTGTACCATCTCTGTCAAGAAATATAGCCTTTTGTTTATGTGATAAATTTCTAATTGATGGAAGATTATTTTTACAATCTAAAGATACTTGATAATATCTTTCAGGAGTTCCCATATCTTTAACATATTCAGGAGAATCATAAACAAACATTTTATGTGTACCTTGTAAAGGCTTTAGTATTTGCCTATCTAAATCTACCTTTGGTGTATTAATTTCTATATCAAGTACTTTCTTATTTATAACATGAAGCCCAGCATTTACTCTATTTTTATAGTACTTTGGTCGCACGTCTTCTTTAGAAAGCCACTTTTCTACAGAAAGGTCACTATTTGCAATAATAAGTCCACTATCATAAGGATGAGAATTAGGATGAGTAAATAAAGTCACTAAACCACCTAGTTCACGATGATATTTAATAAATCTATTAAAATCAATGTCAAATAATGCATCCGCATTAAGTAATAAAAATTCATCACTTAACTTATCTTTAATTTTAAATAAAGCACCTGCATTGCCAAGAGGTTCTTTTTCAAAGTAGTATTCTATATTAACACCAAATTTAGTGCCATCACCAAAATAATCCATAATGATGTTTCCTAAATGTGATACTGTTAATATAATATCTTTAAATCCTTGATCACGAAGACATTCTATTTCTCTTAAAAGAACAGGTTTTTCTTCTATTTGAATCATTGGCTTTGGAATATCTGAGGCAATAGAAGAAATTCTTGTGCCCTTTCCTCCAGCCATAATTACAACTTTCATATTAACGTCCTTCTTTACAACTTTCTATATCAAAGTTTTCAGGTGAATAATAACTAATTCTAGTACCACTATTTTCAAAATGGAATGGCACTTCCATTAGATTAGATAATGCTTTTCTCACCATATCTTGTTGTTCTTTCTTAACATAGAATAGCAAGAATCCTCCGCCACCGGCACCTAATAGTTTTCCGCCCAAAGCACCAGCTTTTAATGCAGCTTCATAGTATTCATCTATAGTAGCTTTTGATATACTTTCCCCTGTCTCGCGCTTTAATCTCCAAGTCTTATCTAAAAGTCTACCAAAATCATCTAAATCTCTATCTTTATTTTCTAAAACATCTTGTGCTTCATCAACAAGGTGTAACATTTCTTCTAGTTGTTTATGTTTTTGTTTTAAAGTTAATTTAGTAGCTTTTTGAATATCTGCAGAAAGTCTTGTAAATCCCGTAAAGAACAACATTAAATTATCATCTAATTGTTGTTTTCTCATCTCATCAATAATAATAGGATTTACAGTATAAGAATTATTCTTAAAATCAATTCTATTTAATCCACCAAAAGAAGCTGCAATTTGATCTTGCCAGC
>CAVGEZ010000045.1:0-14568 GCA_963628445.1 uncultured Eubacteriales bacterium | reverse complement strand
CAAAAACTACATTAGATATTATGACTGAAAAATTACAAGTTTCTAAGCGTACTGTATCTAGAATATTTAAGAATTCACAAGAAAAGAATATAATTGAAAAAATTGGATCAAATAAAACTGGTTATTAGAAGATTTTAAAATAAAGTTCGACTCCATCAGGTCCACCAAATAGAACAAAAATGAGTGGCAGTCATATAATTGGAATATATTATATACCTGTCACTTCGTTGTGAGTGCACAAATGGATGTTTCTTGTAATAGAAAGAAGAACAAAGTGGTGAAAAGCGTAGTTTCATGGAAATTATTAAAATCAAATCTTAAAATTGCACTTTCAATCAATGACTAAATAACCTTACAAATTAGTTATTTGCAAGGTCATTTTTATTATAATTTTTATTGTGTAGTATTGCGTTTATTTATTACATACAAGAAGATTCCTGATATAGCGACGATACATTCTGACGCGGGATACGCGCACCATATACCCGTCATCTTGAATAGAGTGGACAATAGGAAAGCCATAGGTATCAACACGACAAATCCACGAGAAAGCGATATGATTTGAGCATATAAAGGTTTTTCCGTAGAGATGAAATAGGTTGCCATAACGATGTTGAAACCTATAAATGGACAAGCGATAAAGTATAGTTTCAATCCAGTTTCGGCAAGAGATTGTAACGTTTGGTTTTTCTCACTGTTGAATATCGATGTTAAACCGGCCGCACCGAAAAAAACAATGGTATAAATTATACATGATACAATAAGCATAGTTATCAGGCTGTATTTTAGTACCCTTTTCACATTTTCATCGTTTTTTGCACCATGATTGCTGCTCATAACAGGTTGTGCACCTTGCGATAAACCCGTATACATAGCAACTACAACAAGAGATATAACTGTTATCACACCAAAAGCCGCAACGCCGATATTTCCTGTTATACGCAAAATAATAAAGTTAAATAAAAACATGACTATGCCAGACGTAGCTTCAGTAAGGAACGGAGAAAATCCGCTTGATAAAATTTCTTTTACAAACTTTCCGTAAAGTTTTGATTTTACAAAATGAAACTTGTTTTTATGCTTTATAAGGTAAGGTGATAGTACTGAAATACTTATAATCGGAGCTAAGCCCGTTGCTAAAATCGCTCCGAATATACCCATATCGAGTGGAAATATGAATATGTAGTCGAGCAGAACGTTTGATAAACTTCCTGTAATCATCGCCGCCATAGAAAGAGATGGTTTGCCGTCGTTTCTTATAAAGCATTGCAACAAATTATTGAGCAAAAAGGCGGGAGTAAACAAAAGCATTACTTTTGCATAAGTGTTCGTCATTTCTAAAATGGATTCGTCTGCACCCAAAAACTTCACTATATATCTTGAAAAAAATATACCTGCCAAAACGAAAACACAAGCAAAAATAACTGCAATATACAGTGAGTTTGTAAAAATGCGATTGGCTTTCTCATCTTCTTTGCGACTTCGATATATCGAATATTTCGTACCTCCACCCATACCTATCATAAGTCCAATACCATTGATAATGCAAAATATTGGGAAAGCGAGATTGAGTGCGGTCAATCCGTTTGTACCTAATTTTGCAGACACAAAAAAGGTGTCGGCGAGCGTATAGCAGGACAATGCAATTTGCCCTAAAATACTCAATGATACATATCTTGTAAAGTCTTTGAATAGTGCTTTGTTTTTCATATTTTTACTCCTTTTCTTGATAAACAAAAAAAGCACCAGTACACAAATAGCCTTTGTGTACGGGTGCGTTTCAAACCGTTTGATACATTAAAGCATATTTTTAGAAAAAAGTCAAAGAATAATGCTGATTTCAACTAAAAAAGTTTGTACAACTATAAAAGTCACAAAAATTTAAGTTCTTACTTCTATAATGAAAGATTAAGGTGTAGAATATCACCAAATCAAAAAACCATAAAATATGGCAAGTAAATGAAAAGGATGCAATAGGTGCTTTGCTAATTACATTTGATAAGAAGAAGGTATATAATTTATGGTTAGATTATCCTTCAAAATTTAAACAAATTGAAATTGAAATTATCAAAGAGGAAATGCCTTATTGGTATAATTTTTTTAGTGATAGAATGGGTTAACGTAGGGGTAGTATCTTTTATTTGATTTATTAATAAATTAATAAAAGAGAGTTTACCAGGATAATTTCGAATTAATAAATAGTGTTAATAATCTATTGATATAAATAATAACATTAATGATCATGTTAAAAATTAAAAAAGTATTAATATTGAAAATATTATTATTAATTATAGATTAGTTTATTAAGTTATGAAATATCACTTTTATAAATACACGTTTTATTATAAAATATTAATTGTAAAGAAAATATGATAAGAAAAGAGGAAAAGATTATGTCACAAACTAAAACTTTAAAAGATGCACACTACAATATTATTGGTTATGTCGAGATTAAGGATAATGGTGATAAGGTGTTAAAAGATAATCATTATAATATTAAGGGTTATTATGATGCAAGACAAGATGTTACAAAAGATGCACATTATCGTGTTGTAGCACATGGAGATATGTTAGTTTCATTATTAAAAGGATAAATAAAGTATTTTGTTATCAATTTATATAATGCATAGATATATTATATAAGTAATATATTATGTTAAATTACTAAAAACAATTTTGAATGAATATCTTTAAAATTTGCACTTAGACTCTATGTTTTGTCATTTCAAGTGCAAAAACTCATTGATTTTGCACTTCAAAATGATCAAATGTATCTAGAGGTGCAATTTTATGAGTGTAAAGTCAAATTATTTTAAAATGAATAGAGAAGAATTTGAAATGTATTTGAAAGAATTAAAACAATCACCTAATTGTATTCATATACTTAATGATAAATTTTTTATAATTATACCTTTGAAATTAATAATCTAGTCATAGAATTAAATAAAAAAATAGTTCAATTAGATAATTTGATTAATTCATTTTCATCTTTTGCTCAAAAACAAATTATTCAATCTTTTCTAATAGAAGAAATTGAAACTACAAATAAAATTGAAAATATTAATTCAACTAAACATGATATATTTAAGATTATAAATCAGGTGTCAAATTCAAAAGATAAAAAAATTATATCTATTTCTAACGCTTATAAAAAATTATTAGAATTTGGTGGAATTAAAATAACTTCAAATAGTGAGATTAGAAATCTGTATGATCAGATATTATTAGGTGCTATTGAAAAACAAGATTTGCCTGATGGAATATATTATCGTAAAAATGCAGTATATATAACTGATGGATTTGGATTAGTTCATACTGGAATTACACAAGAAGAAAATATAAATAAATTAATGGATGAATTTATTTCTTTATATAATTCTAAGATAGATATGTTAACTAAAATGATACTATGTCACTTTATGATTGAATACATTCATCCTTTTTATGATGGGAATGGAAGACTTGGAAGATTTTAATATCTAATGGAATCTACTTAGAATCTAAAAGTTATTTATCTTTTATCATCTCCAAAGGATTAGAACATGAGAAGGATAAGTATTATAAGGCATTTAAAATAGCTTCTGATAAATATGAATTTGGATGTTTGAACGCATATGTTACTATAATTTTAGAAATATTAGATGCAGAAATATCTAATGTAATAAAAGATTTATTATATAACAAAGATGAATTAAACAATTTAGATATTAGTTTTAAATTTACTAAATCAGAACATAAAATATATTCTTTATTATGTGAGGCAACTATTTTTTTAAATTATGGAGTTTCAAGTGAAGAAATCTTAAAAGAAACAGGTGTTTCTAAAAGAACATTAATATATTTCGTTAAACAAATTAAGGGATTATTCAATACTTATAGAAACTAAAATCTCCAAATTTTCTTACTATAAGATTTTATTAAAGTAGGTAGAAAGTGGTCTAACAGTTGTATTTGTATTAAATTTATTTTAAAAAATTCTAGCATTCTCACTCAATTTAACTTATAATCATATTGCCCACTCATACGGCATTAAACATGGAGCACTGAAAAAACGTTTTTTTAAAAACTGAGTAAGGTAAGATAAGCTGAGGGTTATGATATTCTCAAGCTTTAATCGTGAGGAAACTCTATTGAATGAGGTTCCTTTTTAATTTTGGGTTAAAGGTAATTAAGAAAAAAGGTGAAAATATGAAACCAATTGATATTATGAAGAATATGCATGAGTATGCAAATGGATATGAAAATTGTCCAAGAGAAGAAGGATTAAAAGCTAAAAAGTTATGTTTTGAATATAACAATACCTCCCCTGATGATTTTGAAAAGAGAGGAAAAATATTAAAAGAATTATTTGGTACTTATACAAAAGAAACATTTATTGAACCAAGCTTTCATTGTGATTATGGATTTAATATCCATTTCCATGGAATGGCTTTAATAAATTATAATTGCGTAATATTAGATACTTCAAGAGTAGATATTGGAGCTAGTGTATATATTGCACCAGGTGTGTGTATAGCCTGTGCTGGACATTCAGTTGATCCAGACCAAAGAGCTAAAGGTATTGGCACATCTAAAGCTATTAAGATAGAAGATAAGGTTTGGATTGGTGCAAATTCAACTATATGTGGTGGAGTAACTATTGGTAGTGGTTCAGTAATTGGTGCTGGTAGTGTAGTAACATCTGATATACCAGCTAATGTAGTTGCTTGTGGTGTTCCTTGTAAGGTTATTAGAAAAATTAGCGAGAAAGATATTATTAAGGATGAAGATATATTATTCTAAATTAGTTATTAATATAGTTTAATTACTTGATTATTTCTATGAATCTAGTAAACTATAGTAATGTTTATTATGCTGCAAAATGGAGAATAGAATATGGAAGATAAGAAGAATAATAAATTATTTAAAATAATAGTTTCATGTGTAGTTGCAATTAATTTTGTAATGACTATAGTATTGTTATGCTTAGTAATAGCTAATAATAGAAAGAGTGATACAACTAATAATGATATTAATATTAAATATACTTTATATGTAGGTACAAACGATAAAGATACTTATGAGCCTGTAGGTACAATTGATACTTGCATTAGTAAGGTTACAGAAATTTGTGTAAAATATACTTCTGGTTGCACTATTAGTGAAGCTAAGGGATATTGGAAAGATGATTCTAACGCTATTACTTGTGAAAGTACTATTGTTGTAATTTTAGAAGATATTGAAAAAGAAATAGTTTATACTATTTGTGATGATATAATTAAAGAATTAAATCAAAATAGTATATTAGTTGAAACTCAAGGTGTTACTAGTGAGTTTTACTCAACTTCAAAATAATTGATTTATTTAAGACAACTGTAATTGGTTGTCTTATTTTTTTGTTATTTGAAATTCGTATAAAAAACTAAAATATTATGCTAAATTCGGTTTAAATGTTGAAACCGGTTTCAGTTTTGTGTTGCAAAATATAATAATTGTTCTATAATGATATTATAGAGGTAATTATGGATAGTAAGTTAGATAGTTTAATTAATATAGATGATTATACATATGGTAAATATACTTTTTTATTTGAAAATCTTAATAATAAGATTAGTGATAATAAGAAAGATGAATATATAAATAAGTCTATTGAATGTGCAATTGATACTTGTAACAAATATAAAAATAAGTCTGTTTATGAACTAATTGATGAATATAATTTAAAAGTAGAATATCAATTAGATGAAGGTGAGTTTAGAAATTTGTTTGGCCTATTTACATATCCTAATCAAATTACTATATTTTCTACTAATATTTATCGTGTATATAAGAAACTTAATGAAAACGGAATAGAAATAAGTGAAGATAAAATTAAAGAAGTAGTATTAGCACATGAATTATTTCATTATTTAGAAAATAAAGAAAGTGATAAGTTCTATACTAAATGTGAAAAAATTACCACTTTTAAATTATTTGGACATGAATTTAAGTCTTGTATTACAGCTTTATCCGAAATAGCTGCAATGAATTTTGCAAAAAGATTTACAAATCTTGAATTTTCAACTTATGTATTCGATTACTTGTTATTAGAATCAATTGATAAAGAAGCATCACAGTCTATGTATGAAACTTTAATTGAACTTGGAGGTGATAATAATGAAACTAACAATATATGATATTGCAAAACTTGCAGATACTTCAGTTTCTACTGTATCTAGATATTTAAATAATAAACCTATTAAAGAAGAAAATAGGATAAAAATAGAAAAAGTAATGGAAAATGAGGGGAAAGACTTTACTCCAAATGCAATGGCAAGAGCCTTAGTGAGTAAAACACTTAAGACTGTTGCGGTTATAACTGTTGACATTAGAACACCTCATTTTGCAAGTGTAGCTTATAATTTTGAACAAATGTTTACTAAAAAAAACTATAACGTTATTATTTGTAATACTAGTCTAGATGAGGAAAACTTGAAAAGATATATTACTAACTTAATTGATAGATCTATTGATGGGATTGCATTTATTGGATCAATATTTACTGAAATTAATAAAATGCCTGAAATTCTAGAAATGCTTAAAAATATACCAATTGTGGTTGCAAATGGTTATATTAATTTAGAGAATTCTTATTCAGTACTTGCTGATGACATCCAAGGTGTTATGCTTGCTGGAGATTATTTGACTAAAAAAGGAAGAAAAAATATATATTTCTTATCTGATGAAAGAAATAATTCTGGACTTAGAAAAATTGATGGATTCAATAAGCTTTGCAATGCAAATAATTTAGATTTTGATTCTCATTTAATTACTGTTGAGCAGAGTATTTTAGGAGGAGAAGAAGGTATTAAGACTATCTTAAATAAGGATCCTAATGTGGATAGTGTCATTTGTGGAAATGATATTGTCGGTGTTGGAGTTATTAATTATCTAAATAATCTTGGTATAAAAGCAGGACATGATATAGATGTTATTTCTTATAATAACACGCTTTATTCGGAAATCACTAATCCTAAAATGACAATTATTAATAATAGACCAGACAAACAAGCTCATTATTTGGTTGAAATACTTGAAAAATTAATTTTAAAAGAAGAATGTGATTCTATAATTATTAAACCTGAACTAATTATAAAAGAATCAGCATAAAATACTAGCTAGTGTAATTTTTACACTAGTTTTTTACTTTTTATATATAAAACCGGTTTTATTATAATTGCTCACTAGATTTTGGAAAAATAGTTAAAAATGTCTAAAATTTAATCTTTTTTAAGGGAAAATGAGATTTTTTTAAAAAGACTCTTGACATAAAACGCTTTCAAGGCTAATATATAGGTGTAAAACCGGTTTCAGTAAGGAGGACATTATGATGCGTATTAAATACGAAGATTTACTAAACGAGTTTAAAACAATATTAAAGTCAAGGGGATTAAATGAAGAAAATGCTACTATAGCTGCAAAAGTATTTGCCGACAATAGCTTAGATGGTATTTATTCACACGGAGTAAATAGATTCCCTCGCGTTATTAGTTATTTGGACAAAGGTGAAATTAATCCTGAAGCTCTACCAACTAAGGAATTAGCTTTCGGTGCTATCGAACGTTGGAATGGACACAGAGGATTCGGACCTTTAAATGCTTCAATTGCTATGAATAGAGCTTGTGAACTAGCTCGTGAAAACGGTGTAGGTGTTGTAGCATTAGGTAATAACAATCACTGGATGCGTGGTGGATCATATGGTTGGCAAGCTGCTAATCAAGGTATGATCGGTATTTGCTGGTCTAATACAACAGTAAATATGCCAGCTTGGGGTGGAAAAGATCCTAAGATTGGTAATAACCCATTCATTATGGCAGTACCTCAATCAAATGGTAACCATGTTGTAATTGACTGTGCTGTAAGCCAATATTCATATGGTAAGATTGAAGAAGCTAAGTTAAAAGGTCAAATGTTACCATTCCCAGGTGGATATGATGAAGATGGTAATTTAACTTGCGATCCTAACCAAATCTTAAAAACTGGTAGATTCCTACCAATGGGATATTGGAAAGGTTCTGGATTCAGTATTGCACTTGATTTAATTGCTACAGTTTTAACAAATGGAAACAGTGTTTCAAAGATTAAAACATTTGGTGATGAAGTTGGTTTAACTCAAATCATGATTGCAATTGATCCATCAAAGTTCAATACACTTGAAACTACAGATTCAATTGTTGGTTCAATCTTAGCTGATATTAAAACAAGCATTCCTGCTAAGGAAGGTGGAGAAGTTTACTATCCAGGTGAAATTGAATTAAAGACAAGAAAGGAAAACTTAGAACAAGGTATTCCAGTAATTGATTCAGTTTGGGAAACAATTAAATCTTTAGAAAAATAATGATATCACTTGTAATATTTGATATGGATGGCTTGATGTTTGATACCGAAAATCTGTCATATAAAATGTGGCATAAGGTTTTCGAGTATCACTCAATCAAACCAAACGAAGAATTCTTCCTTAAACTTAGAGGAAGGAATGAAACGGCATGTGTAGAATTATTTAAAGAAGAATATAGTAATCTTCAAATTGATTTTAGACAATTAAAGAAAGAAAAAAATGAATTAGTATATAACGAGATTATAGAACATGGGGTTCCTGTTAAAGAAGGATTATATGAATTATTAGATTATTTGAAGAAAAGAAATATTAAAATAGGTTTGGCTACTTCATCAAGCGATACAATTGCAAAAAAATATCTGTCACTTGCAAATGTATCAAAATACTTTGATTACATGGTATTTGGAAATGAAGTTAAGAATTCTAAACCAGATCCCGAAATATTCTTAAGAGTTTCAAATAAAGCTAATGTAAACCCAAGTGATAGTCTTGTTTTAGAAGATAGTGAGGCTGGTGTTAAAGCAGCAGAGAGAGGTGGATTTAATGTATATTGGATCCCTGATAAAGTGATATTTAACACTAAAGCAGCTAGACTATCAAATTTAAAAGATGTTATAAAAAGAATTTAGGAGGATTTATGGAAATAGTAATTGGTATATTACTTATCTTATCATTCTTTGGTCTTGCGATTTACGCAATCAAAGGTGGTAACTTATTCATGGGTGTATTAATCATTGCTACAGTATGGTTAATATTACCATTAATCGGTAATGCTTGTGTAAGACAAGGTATTGTATTTGATAAAGGATTTTATGAGGCTAATAAGTCGGTAGTAGATACGACATTTAAAGATGCTTTAAAGTTAGTTTATCAATCAGGACCAGAGTCATGGGGATCAACTCTTGTTAACGTTATATTTGGTGCATGGTTTGGTAGAGTTATTCTTCAAACTGGTATTGCTTCTACATTAATTAAAAAGACTACAGAAATGGGTGGAGACAGACCAGCTATTACTTGTATCTTACTTTCAATTGTAACTACTGCAATCTTCTCATCTCTATTCGGAGCTGGTGCTGTAGTAGCTATCGGTGTTATTGTATTACCTATCTTAATTTCTTTAGGTATTCCTAAGAAGTGTGCTATTGTTTCTTACACATTATCAATTGGTGCTGGTATGTTTATCAACCCAGTATTAAATAGCCAATATTCAGGATTCTTCCCAGATTTCCTAATTAATGATCACCTAACTTGGGGATTCACTATGATGGCTATTCAAGTTTTATTCACTATTGGTGTAATCATTTTCTACACTAGAAAGAAGAGAATCTCTAGTGCTTGGGCAGCAGAAGCTCCTCAAAGAAAGAAACTTGATTTCGCTCCTACTCCGGCTTTAATTGCTCCTGTACTTCCAGTTGTCTTAAACTTACTTGGAGCTCCTATTATTTTAGGTTTCTTAATCGCTGGATTCTATGCTTTAGCAATTTGTGGTAAATTAAAGAGCTTCAGAGGTGCTTGCAGAACATTAAATAAAGATTTCTATGATGGTGTTGTAGACGCTGCTCCATTAATCGGATTCTTACTTGTATTACCTATGTTCAATAAAGCTGCAACTCTATGCTCACCTTATTTCAATGCTGTATTAGGAAATGTTATTCCTAATAATAAGTTAGTATTAGTAATCATCTTCGCTGTACTTGCTCCACTAGGTTTATTCCGTGGTCCATTCACATTATTCGGTTGTGGTGCTGCCCTACTTGGTATCTTAAGCGGATTTGGTTTAGAGTCTGCATTCCTTGCTCCTCTATTCATTATTCCATCTACAGTTATGAACGTTTCTTGCTGCGTAACTCAAAGCTGGATTGCATGGGGTGTTGGTTATGCTAAAGTTCCTACTAAGGAATATTTAAAGACAAGTGTTACAGTTGGTTGGGCTATTTGTATAGTTATGCAACTTGTTACATATTTCTTCTTTACTCGATAGGAGGTAATTATTTTGGCAAATAGATTAGTTAGAATGGGTATTGACGTTGGTGGTACTCATACAAAAGCGGTAGCTATTGATAATGCTACACATGAAATTATAGGTAAATCAAGTGTTAAAACTACTCATGATGATGTAGCTGGTGTAGCACTTGGTGTTGTTCAAGCATTTAACAATTGTTTGAAAGAAAATAATATTGATCCTAACGATGTAGTATTCGTTGCTCACTCTACAACTCAAGCTACAAACGCTTTAATTGAAGGTGACGTTGCAACTGTAGGTATTCTTGGTATGGGTACTGTTAGAACTGGTGCTTTAATGGCTAAGATTCAAACTCATTTAAAGGATATCAATTTAGGTAATGGTAGAAGAATTCATATCGTTCATGAATTCTTAAGTGAAAAGAACATTAATCATGAAAATGTTAAGAATGCTGTATTAAAACTTAAAGAAAAAGGTGCTACAGTTATTGTTGCTTCTAAGAGCTATGGTGTAGATGATATGGCAGATGAACAATTCGTATTTGATATTTCACATGATGAATTAGGTATGGAAACTACAATGGCTAGTGACATTACTAAACTTTATGGTTTATCAAGAAGAACTAGAACTGCTGCAATCAATGCTTCAATTCTTCCAAAGATGCTAAACACTGCAAATCAAACTGAACAATCAGTTAGAAATGCTGGTGTTAAAGTACCTCTAATGATCATGAGAGGTGACGGTGGTGTTATGGAAATCAATGAAATGAAGAAGCGTCCAGTATTAACAATGCTATCTGGTCCAGCTGCTTCAGTTATGGGTTCACTAATGTATCTTCGTGCTTCAAATGGTGTATATTTTGAAGTTGGTGGTACAACTACTAATATCGGTGTAATTAAAGATGGTCGTCCTGCAATTGATTATTCAATGGTAGGTGGATATAGAACATATATTTCAAGCTTAGACGTTCGTGTAGAAGGTGTAGCTGGTGGTTCTATGATTAGACTTAATAAACAAGGTGTTCATTCAGTAGGTCCTCGTAGTGCACATATTGCAGGTCTTGACTATGCAGTATTCACTCCAGTTGAAGAAATTGTTGAGCCTGAACTTGAATTATTCTCTCCAAAAGAAGGAGACCCTAATGACTATGTTGCAATTAAGTTAAAGAGTGGTAAGAGAATTACTGTTACTAACTCATGTGCTGCAAACGTATTAGGTTTAGTTCATGAAGGCGACTTCTCATATGGTAATCCTGAAAGTGCACGTCGTGCAATGGAACCTATTGCAAAATACTTAGGTAAGACTGTAGAAGAAGTTGCAACTCAAATTATGGAAAGATCTTATGAAAAAGTTGCTCCAATCATTGAAGACTTAGCTAAGAAGTATAGACTTGAACATGACCAAATCTCGCTAGTTGGTGTAGGTGGAGGAGCTACTTCACTTATCCGTTATGTAGCTAAGAAGATGGATGTTAAGTATAGCGTTCCTGAAAATGCAGAAGTTATTTCAAGTATCGGTGTAGCACTAGCTATGGTACGTGACGTTGTAGAACGTGTTGTACCAAATCCAACACCAGAAGATATTCGTGCTATTAAGAGAGAAGCAATTGATAAGGCTGTAGAAAGTGGTGCTGAACCATCAAGCGTTGAAGTTCATATTGAAATTGACGCTCAAACTTCAAAGCTAACTGCAATTGCAACAGGTTCAACTGAAGTTAAGACTACAGATTTATTAAAAGAATGTGATGAAGCTGAAGCTAGAAAACTTGCAAGTGAAGACTTAAGAGTTTCTGAACAAGAAGTAAATCTTGCTGGTCAAACTAGAGGATTCTTTGCTTATGAAGCTAATGTTAAGAATAAGAACGCTGTTCGTATTCTTGATAAAAAAGGATTTATTAAAGTTCAAAGAAATGATGGTAAGGTTGAAGTATGTAAACCAGGTAGCTACAGAACTGTAGTAAGTAAGATGTGGGAAGATCTAGCTGTTTATAAATCAGACGCTATTTTAAGACCAGATTACTATGTATGTTTTGGTGCACGTGTTATGGACTTTAATGGTTCTAGTGAATTAAATAACATATTAATGTTAATGGAAGTTGAACTAAACATGCTTGATGGAAATGAAGATATAATGATTATAGGTTGTAAGAATCAAATTTAATAATTCTTAAGGGGTAAACAATGTTAACAACAAGAAAATCATTGGAATTTAAATACAATTATCAATCAGAAGGCTTTAAAAAAGCCTTCGATTGGTTAGAAAATACAAATTTAAAAAGCCTTGAACCAGGTGTATACAAAATTGATGACGATAATGTATATGCTGAAGTTCAAGAGTATGTAACAAAAGAATTTGACGAGTGTTCTTTTGAAAGTCATACAAAATATTATGATATTCAATATATGGTAAAGGGTACAGAAGTACTAGGATATGCAGATAAGTTAGGTTCTGTAAGTTATGGTTATAATAAGGATAGAGACTTAGAACTTTATGAAACACCTATTAGATATTCATCTTTAGTGTTAAAAGAAAACGAGTTCGCTATAGTTTCACCAGATGACTTACATCAACCTAGAGTTAAATATTTAAATAACGAACCAGTTAAAAAAATTGTAATGAAAGTTAAGGTAATTTAATTATGAAAATGACTTTTCGTTGGTATGGTTTAGATGATAAAAATAAACTAGACTATATTAGACAAATTCCTAATATGAGCGGAGTAGTTACAGCTTTATATTCAGTACCTGTTGGTTCAGTATGGCCTCTGGAAGAGATTAAAGCTTTGAAAGAGGCTGTAAACGCTAAAGGCTTAGAAATGGAAGTAATTGAATCAGTTCCAGTAAGTGAAGATATAAAGCTTAGAAGTGGTAACTATAAAGCTCATATCGAAGCTTTTAAGGAAAATATTAGACGTCTTGCAAAATACGGTGTTAAGTGTATTTGTTACAACTTTATGCCAGTATTTGACTGGACAAGATCAGAACTTGACCATGTAAACAAAGATGGATCTAAATCACTTGTATATTATGAAGAAGATGTAGCTAAAATGGATCCTACTAAACTTACTTTACCAGGTTGGGATGCTTCATACAAACCAGAAGAAGTAGCTGATTTGATCAACAAGTATCAAGCATTAGGAGAAGAAGGTTTATGGAATAATTTAAAATTATTCCTTGAAGAAATCATTCCTGTTGCAAGAGAAAATGATGTTTTAATGGCAATACATCCTGATGACCCAGCGTGGCCAATCTTTGGTATTCCTCGTTTAATTACATGTGAAGAAAATGTTGATAGATTCTTGAAGTTAGTAGATGATCATTACAATGGTCTAACTTTCTGTACAGGTTCATTTGGTTCAAGTCCTAAGAATGATATTGTTAAGATGATTGATAAATATTCTAAGATGGATAGAATTCATTTTGCACATTTAAGAAATGTACGTCAACTTGGACCTCATTCATTTGAAGAAGCTGCACATTATTCTAGTGACGGTTCACTTGATATGTATCAAATATGTAAGGCATTACATAAGAATGGATACAACAAATATATTAGACCAGATCATGGTAGAATGATTTGGGATGAAGAAGCTAAACCAGGATACGGCTTATATGACAGAGCACTAGGTGCTATGTATTTAAGTGGTATTTGGGAAGCTTTAGATAAAGAAAATAAATAATCTAAATGAAGAGATAATGTTTATAATAGCGTTATCTCTTTTTAACAATACTACACTACATAATTTTTTTATTAAATGCTATTTAAAATGTATTTCAACTTTTTTTCATAAGGACTTAAAATTTAGTTAGGTGGAGATGATTTGAATGGCAAAAAAGAGAGCGATGGTATTTGGAATAGTTGAACCGGAAATAAAAGAACAGGATAAAGCAATTCTTACAAGTTTTGGACTAGCAGTATCTGTTGTCATCGAAACAATTTATAGACAAATTATTTTAAAAGGTGGTTTACCATTCTCAATAAATAATTCAATAGTTCTAACATTAGATAATTTATCAAGAAAAGATTTTGATAAAATAATGTTTAAATGCTATGAGGAAGCAATAAATGATGAGAGTGAAGATGCTGATTCAGTATTTCATGAACTTAGAAAAGATTTAAAATAGATTAGTTTTATAGTTAATGTTTCTAGGATTACTTGATTTCAAGAGAGTAACATAAAGTTTGTGTAAATACAAAAAGCTAGAGTCTACTATAACTCCAGCTGAATATAATGGTATCACTATTAAAA
>CAVGEZ010000044.1:0-15322 GCA_963628445.1 uncultured Eubacteriales bacterium | reverse complement strand
TGCCGAAATAGCTCAATTGGTAGAGCAACTGACTTGTAATCAGTAGGTTGTGGGTTCAAGTCCTATTTTCGGCACCATTTAGATAATTTAAAGCTTGTTTATTCAAGCTTTTTTTCTTTTCTTAAAACTTTAATTATATTTATTAATTTGTTATAATACTTTTAGAGGTATAATATGAAACAAGAAATACAAATTACAAAATCTTATTTATCTAAATTGTTTTCTTTTTATTTCTTTAGAAATACAAAAGTATTAAAAACATTAATCGTTCTTATCTTAGTATCTATAATAACCTTAGTATATTTTGGACTTTTTTGTTCTAAACTATCATGGATTATTTCTCAATTTGATGGCATTGCAGATCATGTAATGAATTCAATATATTTAATCAGTATATTAATATTATTATTTGTTATTACAGGATGGTTTGTTTTTGCATATTTTAGATTGTATAACACTAGTAGGGTTAACTTTGTTGAAGATATAATTCATTCATATCCTATTGATTCTATTCAAACAGTAGAATTAATTAATGGCGTATTGGTTTCTAAAAATTCTGTAGATTCACATTTAGATAGTTACAATGTTAGCGATATATCAATTTATTACATTTACAAAGGTCTAATGTTTTTACAAACATTTGATAATAATTTTATTTTTATCAATTATGAAAAGAATAATGAAACAGATTTGATAAAATCATCATCAAAGAAAAAACATTTTCTTACAACATTAAAATAAAGGAGTTCTTATATTTCAAGAACTCCTTTATTTTTACATGTTTTACATAATCCATACAATTCAATATTATGATCCTCAATTTTAAATCCGGTACTTTGTTCAATCTGCTTATTAATTTCAGTGTAAGGACATTCTTTTAAATAGATTTTAGTTCCACACTTAGTACAAATTAGCACATGTTTGTGATTATCCTTAATCATCATATATAATGCTCTACCATCTTTATCAATTTCTTTATTGATAATATGTAAGTCATGCAAGCTAGATAAAGTACGATAAACAGTTGAAAGATTAATTTTTTCTTTCTCTATTTGTTTATATATTTCTTCAGCTGTAATAGGCTCGTTAGCATTTTCAACAATATTTAATATAAGCTTTCTACTTTTAGTAGATTTAATACCAAAATCATTTAAATTTATCATAAAAACTCCTTATGTTTATTTGACAAATTTATTATACAATGTTATGATATTAAACGCAATTGCAAATGATTTGCAAGAATGGTGTTTTATGGAAAATCTAATTTGTTTAGAAAATGTATCGTTTAGTTATGATAATAATACATTTGTTATAAAAAATTTAAATTTAAATATAAATAAAGGTGACTTTATCGGTATAGTTGGTGCAAATGGTGCTGGTAAATCAACTCTACTTAAACTTGTTTTAGGACTTATTGAATGTAATAGCGGAAAAATCATAAGAAAAAAAGGCCTAACTTATGGTTATATCAATCAAACTACATCTCAAGAAGAAGGATCTTTTCCAGCTACAGTTTATGAGATTGTATCATTAGGACTTAAGAAGAAGCCTTTTTCTTTTATTACTAAATCAGATAAAAAAGAGGTTGATAAAGTACTTGAAATATTTGGGCTAACTGATTTAAAAAATAAATCTATTAATTTTCTTTCTGGTGGTCAAATGCAAAAAGTTAAGATTGCAAAAGTAGTACTATCTAATCCTAATCTAATTATATTTGATGAGCCAACTACAGGAATTGATGAAGAGAGTGTAAAAGTTCTTTTTGAATTAATTAATCATTTACATGCAATGAAAAAAACGATACTTATTGTATCGCATAATAAAGAAGATTTATCTAATTGCAATAGAATTATTGAATTAGGCAATGATAAAATAAAGGAGGCATCATATGTTAAGTAGCGCATTTATGCAAAGAGCTTTTATTATCTCTATACTTGTTGCAATCGTTCTTCCTTTAATTGGTGCGCCTTTAGTTCAAAAAAGACTGTCTAATACTGGAGATGCACTGTCACATACATCACTAGCAGGAGTCGCAATAGGAGTCGTTTCTGGGATATCTCCATTATGGTCAAGTATAATTGTTTCAGTAATATCAGCTTTAATTATCGAATATATTAGAAGAAAATTTAATAAATATTCAGAACTTGCAGTAGTGGTAGTAATGAGTTTTGCAATAGGAATTGCAGCTATACTTTCTAAATTTGCCGGAGCTCAAACATTTTCAAGTTATTTATTTGGATCAGTTATGTTAACAACTAATCAAGAAGTAATTGTCATGAGTATAATATTTATAGTTACTATAATATTTTTTGTTGGATTCTATCATCAAATATTATATTCTAACTATAATTCCTTTCAAGCAAGTCTTGATAATGTTAAGGTTAATCTACTTAATATTTCATTTACTGTATTAACAGCTTTAATTGTAGCTGTTGCAAGTAAAACTGTTGGAGCTTTAATGGTTTCAAGCTTGATGGTAATACCTTATGCAACAAGCTTACAATTAACTAAAAGTTATAAAGCAAGTATTATCACATCAATAATTTTGTCTTGCGTATCTGCTATAGTAGGTATCACCCTTTCATATTATTTAGATATAGCTTCCGGTGGTGCAATGGTACTAACTAGTGTATTTATTTTGGTTGTAAGTCTTATTTTAAATAATATTTTTAAATTTAATAAGTAACTAATTAAGTAAGGTAAAGTGATTTAATTTATAATCTATTTTGCCTTCTTTTTTCATTTTTGATAGAGTTGATGACAATGCAGAACGATCAAGGCCTAAAAAGTTAGCTAGTTCATTTCTATTATAAGGTATATCAAACTCTTTAGATTTTTTTATGGTTGATAACCTAGTCAAATATGTTAATATTTTATCTTCAGTCTTAGTTAAAGATAATAAAAAGTTTTTAAATTCCAATTCTTTTGTTTGTCTACCAAGTTCTAAAAAACATGTTTTCATTAATTCAATATGTCGCTTACATCTATTTTCTGTAGGATTAAGTAGTCTATACGAATCAAGCAAAAGAACTTGAGCCTCATCTGATATAACACGTAAATCATATTGATATTCTTTATTATTACTTATAATATCAAATAAACCATACATTTGACCTTTTGTATAATCAAGATTAATAAATTCTAATCCTTCCTTATTTATATAATATGATCTAGTTTCTCCTGAAAGTATAAGGTATGCGTTTGTTACTTTTTCACCTTGACGAACTATTAAGTCGTTTTTATTATATGTCTGCACACGGCCTCTTAAACAATTCATTATCGCATAGAAGTCCATGTCATCTAGTTTTTTAAAAAAGATAGATTTTTTGGCTAAAATATTTTTTTTCATTATTTATTAAAAATGTTGTAAAAACAACAATATCTCCTAGACCAATTATATTATAATAGACTTACATTTTCAAGAGAGGTTGTTTTTATGAATGTTATAAAAAGAAGTGGAAAAGAAGTTGACTTCGATGAGACAAAGATTTGTGATGCTGTTAAGAAGGCTAATGAATCCATTGATGATAAAAAGTTTAGATTGTCAAATACTCAAATTGAGGTATTAACTCATAATGTAGTTAAATCTTGTGAACATTTAGGTAGAGCTGTTTCAGTTGAGGAGATTCAAGATTTGGTTGAAGAAGCAATTATGGAAGTTGGTGCTTTTAAAGTTGCTAAATCATATATTACTTATCGTTACAAACATGAACTTATTCGTAAGTCAAATACAACAGATAATCAAATCTTAACTCTTATTGAAGGAGCTAATGAGGAAGTTAAACAAGAAAATTCTAATAAGAATCCTACTGTTGTATCTGTTCAAAGAGATTATATGGCAGGAGAAGTATCAAAAGATATTACTAAGCGTTTTTTATTAAGCGAAGAAATAGTAAATGCTCATAACGAAGGATTGATTCATTTCCATGATTCAGACTATTATGCTCAACATATGCATAACTGTGATTTGGTAAATTTAGAAGATATGCTTCAAAATGGTACTGTTATATCTGGTACATTAATTGAACGTCCTCATTCTTTCTCTACAGCTTGTAATATTGCAACTCAAATAATTGCCCAAGTTGCATCAAGCCAATATGGAGGACAATCTATATCTTTAGCTCATCTTGCACCATTTGTTGATGTATCAAGACAAAAAATTAGAAAAGAAGTTAAGGCTGAATTAGAACTTATCGGTTCAAAAGTAACTGACGAAGTATTTAATACCATTGTTGAAAAAAGAGTTGCAAACGAAATTGAACGTGGTGTTCAAACTATTCAATATCAAGTTGTAACACTTATGACTACTAATGGTCAAGCTCCTTTCATTACTGAATTTATGTACTTAAATGAAGCTAAGAATGAACAAGAAAAGAAAGATTTAGCTTTAATTATCGAAGAAACTTTAAAACAAAGAATGAAGGGCACAAAGAATGAGAAAGGTGTTTATATTACACCAGCCTTTCCTAAGATTATTTATGTTCTTGAAGAAGATAATATTAAAGAAGGAACTCCTTATTTCTATTTAACTGAACTTGCAGCTAAATGTACTGCAAAACGTATGGTACCTGACTATATTAGCGAAAAAATCATGTTACGTGACAAGGTTGATAAAAATGGGGAAGGACATTGTTTCCCATGTATGGGTTGTAGATCATTCTTAACACCATATATTAATCCTGAAACAAATAAACCACAATATTATGGTAGATTTAATCAAGGTGTTGTAACTATAAATTTGGTTGATGTTGCTTGTTCTAGTAATAAAAATGTAGATGATTTCTATAAGATTTTCGAACAACGTTTAGAGTTGTGTCATGAAGCTTTAAGAGCTCGTCATAATAGACTTAAAGGAACAGTTTCTGATGTAGCACCAATTCTTTGGCAACATGGTGCACTTGCACGTCTTAAGAAGGGTGAAACTATTGATAAATTATTATATGGTGGATATTCAACTATATCTTTAGGTTTTGCAGGACTTTGGGAAACAGTATATTATATGACTGGTAAGAAATTAACAGAAAAAGAAGGAGAAGAGTTCGGCCTTCAAATTATGAAGTTCTTAAATGAACACACTGAAAAGTGGAAAAAGTTAGAAAACATTGATTATTCATTATATGGTACACCACTTGAATCTACTACATATAAGTTTGCGAAAGCTTTACAAAAGAGATTTGGTATTATTGAAGGAGTTACTGATAAAAACTATATAACTAATTCATATCATGTACATGTAACTGAAAAAATTGATGCATTTAGTAAACTTGAACTTGAATCTAAATTCCAAAAACTATCTCCAGGTGGAGCAGTTTCTTATGTAGAAGTTCCTAATATGCAAAATAACATTAAGGCTGTTATTAAAGTAATTCAATTTATGTATGAACATATTATGTATGCTGAATTAAATACTAAATCTGATTATTGCCAAGTTTGCGGATATGATGGTGAAATTAAGATAATTAAAGATAAGAACGATAAACTTATTTGGCGTTGTCCTAACTGTGGAAACACTGATCAATCTAAACTTAATGTAGCTAGAAGAACATGTGGATATATCGGAAGTCAGTTCTGGAATCAAGGTAGAACTCAAGAAATTAAGGATAGGGTATTACATTTATAATGTATTATGGAAAAATAAATACTTGCGATATTGCAAATGGAGAGGGAATAAGAGTATCTCTGTTTGTATCAGGATGTAGAAATCATTGTGAGGGTTGTTTTAACCAAGAAACATGGAATTTCAAATATGGTAATCCATTTGATGAAGCTGCTCAAAACCTTATAATTGATGCATTAAGTAAATCATATATCGATGGACTTACAATACTTGGTGGTGAACCATTTGAGAAAGAAAATCAAGAAGCTTTATATCCTTTTATAATAAGGGTAAGAGAATTGTTTCCTCAAAAAACCATATGGATGTATTCAGGCTATACTTTTGATATAGATATGATAGAAGGCGGCAAAGTATACACAAAATATACTAAACAAATACTATCTAATATTGACATATTAGTTGATGGTAAGTTTGATATTAAATTATATAATTTAGCACTTAAGTTTAGAGGCTCTTCTAATCAGCGTATTATTGATATGAAAGAAACCTTGAAACAAAATACTATTGTATTATCAAACTTAAATGAATATAAAGATTTCAAAATTGAGGAGTAGAAATACTCCTCTTTAGTAGGTGTTATAATGGATATTAATGAAAGAATTGAAAAAGCAATTTATTTAAAACATAATGGCTATAATTGTGCTCAAAGTATTTTAGTTGTTTATAATGACATTCTAAAAATGGATGAAGATATATTAAAACGTCTTGGTTCTGGTTTTGGTACTGGAATGGGTGGCGCTAAGGCTACATGTGGAGCTTTAATTGGTGCTAATTTAGTATTAGGATTGTTAAATAATACTGACAAATTAACAAAGATGATTGCAAAAGAAATGTTAGATGAATTCGAAGAAAAATGTCATGCAACTCTTTGTAAAGATTTAAAAGGTGTTGAAACTCATGTTGTTTTATCTAGTTGTGAGTATTGTATAGAAACCGCTATAAGAATTTTAGATTCTAAGTTAAGTATTTAAAGTTTGATATTTATTTTTTAGATTCTTTATAGTAAAATGTTATAGTTGAAAAGTAGAGGTTAGATAAAATGATTACTAAGTTTTTGTATCAAATGAATGTAGTAAATAAGAGAATTATTACTGGTTGTGTAGAAAATGATATTGAAGAAGAATATGATGCTTTTAAAGAAATTCCAATGGTTTTAGAAAATACTTATACACTAGAAGATGGAGAAAGAAAAGTATCAAACTTTGGTAAACTATATTATGGTGTATTTAGACATGGTGATACATATAGATATGTGAATTTAAATGACTATATGTTAAAAGTTAAAGTGGATGCAAGCCCTAAAGCCCAATTTGCAACTCCACTATCTAAGGATTGCTTAAATTCTATTTTATTTAACACTAATTATTTAGATCAAGATATTAATCTTGAATTTATTGAATCAGGTTATTCTTTAGAAGCTAATTTAGAATATGATGATAAATATAGATCGCTTTTTAAAAAGGTTGATGATGATCAATATGTAGAATTCATTGATGAAGATGAGGTTTCATATTTAGCTAAGAAAGATACTTTAACGGACTCTATCTATGATATTGTATTTGATTTTAAGGAAGCTTCTTTAATTTATAAGAAGGAATTAAGACCAATATTATTTACTCATAAGTTTATTGGTGAAAAAGCTAGTACAAAATCAAATATCTATATGTCTCATTATAATATTTTTAAGAATTTTGAAACTAATGAGTACTTATTTGCAGGAGATAATTCATTTAAAGTATTATTTGATAATACTAAAGTTGTATTTGAACGTAACCCAGAAATTACAAATAAATTTAGACTAGTAAATGATGAGGCTCGAAATCTTGTTTTAAGAGATATTTTAAATATTGTTAAGCATTCTAATCCAAGAGGAAGTCATATTGTTACAATTAATAATTTATATTTAGTAAAAACAAATGATTCTACTTATGAATTAAGTGAAAACGCTAGTATTGCAAGTATGATCGATGATGATATCATTGATATTATTAAGAATATCGTTAAATTATATTCAGAAGATGCTCGTGTAAGAGTATTAGGTGATACAACAGATGAATATTATTTATATTATGATAATAATACATATGAATTATCATGTGAAAAGAAGAATAATTTAAAATCTAGACTTGTTAGAAAAGAAGCCGCACTTAACTTCATTCAAAGTTTTGAAAACTTTAAGAATAATGGAGATACATTACTTATTGATGATAATAAATATGTATCAATAAATTATTCTAACAACAAGTTTACACTTGAATACTTAAATAGCGCATATAATGCTAGTAAATTCACAAAAGAAGAGGTAAATCTTCTTGAACAAATTACTTCAAAGAAATTTAATAAACGTGAAATAAATAAGATTTCAGATATTACAAATCATTATAATTTATCAAATAAAGAAATATTAAGTGTGGAAGAATCTTATAAGCAATTCTTACAAATTAAACAAACTTGTGGTATTAGATTCTCAAATAACATTAAACCACTTAATGAACTTAAAGTTGGTTCTGATAAAGCTAGTTTTGAATATTTAGAAAGCTTATATGTGAAAGCTTGTATAGATACTGAATATGTTGTATCTAAGATTATTAATAAGATTAATAACATATTAGTCATAGGTTCTACAAGTACCCTAGATTTATATGGTATTGCACTTGCAGGCTCAAAAGCTAACAAAACTTTACATGTATCTATGCTTGATACTTGTAAATGGGGATATTATCCTTTTGTTTCTCTAGGTAATAATGTTGTATTAGATGGTACTTATAGACTTGAGGCTGAATCTTTAACTAAAGATTTTGTTAATCAATTTGATTGTATTTTAATTTCAAAGAAATTTAGCGGAAACAAAGACGGTATCCTAGATTTAATTTCTAATCTAGAAATAGATTCATATAAGGGATTAATTGTAAATATCTCTTATACTAATGTTTTAAATATGGAATCTAACTTTTCAAGTATTGTAAAAGAGAAGACTAACTTCAAAAAATACTTACCACATTTTGCTGAAGATGATTTAAAGAATACTTATGGAAGTCTTGCAATAGTAGATAATAACATTTCTTATTATTCTATCTTTAGAATTAAAAACAATAAGATTGTTGATGCAATAAAGACTAAATAGTAAATAAATCAAAAGGATGAGACTAAATCTCATCCTTTTTCTCTAGCACAACAAGTATTCTTTCACTTGTCTTATATAAATGTTTATTAAAATCTCCTACAACCTTAATTTTCTTAAATAACTTCTTATTTATTATTTCTTTATAATCATAATAGTGTTCATCATATTTTTCTTCAAACTTATCGATACCATCGATATAGATATGGTGATGAAGAGTATTTGGGAGTGATATATTCATCTTCCATCTATAAGAAAAATCATCAAATTCTTCACTAATGTCCGTATTATCGGCTTCTAGAAAGCGAGAATATGAAAATACATCAAATAAGAACAAGCCACCCTTGTTTAAATGGTTATAAACATTTTCAAACATTTGATTAACTTCCTCAATTGTATTTAGATGGTTGATTGAATCAAAATAACAAGTTATAACATCATATTTCTTATCTAGTTTAAAATCCACCATATTATCAATATAAACGCTTTGATTTATATGATTGATAAACATCTTATCTTTGCATAAATCAATCATTTGACTTGACAAGTCTAGTCCATCAGTAGGATATCCATATAAATTCATATTAACTAAAAATATACCAGAACCACATGCTAAATCTAATATAGTTGATCCTTCTTTGATATTTTCTTTAGTAAAGTTAATCCAATCATTATAATCTAAAAAATCCATTATTGTATCAAAATAAGCGGAAAAGTTTTTATATTCATTCATAAATTTTACCTCAAAAATATTATATCAAATATTTAAGTTTATTCCTATATTTGATATAATTAATTGTATATTTAAAAGGAGTACATTAAAAATGAAAGCTATTGCAAGATTTGAAAAAATAAGTTTAGATCAATTTAAAAAAGATTATGATCTAAGTACAAACATAGAAGAAACATATAATGATATCTTACTTCCTAAGAGAGCTACTTTAGGTTCTGCAGGATATGATTTCTTTTCACCTCTTGATTTTACTCTAAATCCAGGTGAAACAATCAAAATACCTACAGGAATTAGATGTTTTATTGAAGATGGATATGTATTATCTTTATATCCTAGAAGCGGATTAGGATTCAAATATAGAATCCAACTTAATAATACTGTTGGTATTATTGATAGTGATTATTATAACGCCTCAAACGAAGGACATATAATGATTAAATTAACAAATGATTCGAACGAGGGCAAAGTTCTTAATGTTAAAAAAGGCGAAGGTATAGCTCAAGGTATATTTACAGAGTATTTTGTAACATATGATGATGAAACTGAAGGAATTCGTGTTTCTGGATTTGGTTCTACAACAAAAAAATAATTTGTAAATAAACAGTTATTGTGATATAATTTTAAGACTTTTAAAGGAGTATATTTATATGAATTATAATGAATTAGCGGAATTGTTATTTCCTAATGTAAAAGAAACTAAAGAAGATATATTAGCTAAATATCCTAAGAGAAGTGATGGTACAGTAGTAACTCGTATGGCTCCATCTCCTACAGGATTCTTACATATTGGTGGTGTATATACAGCCCTTATTAACCGTCGTATTGCATCTCAAAACAATGGTATATTTATTTTACGTATTGAAGATACTGATAAAAAGAGAGAAGTAGCTGGTTCTCGTAAAATTATCTGTGATATTTTTAACAGACTTGGTTTGAAAATTGATGAAGGTGTAATTTCAGAAGATAGTGAAATTGGTTCGTATGGACCTTATGTTCAATCTGAAAGAGTTGATATTTATCACGCTCTTGCAAAATATTTAGTTGAAATTGGTTATGCATATCCTTGTTTTGCAACTGAGGAAGAACTTGAAGAACTAAGAAAGAAACAAGAAGAAAATAAAGAAATGACTGGATACTATGGAAAGTATGCAGTATGGAGGGATAGAGGTATCGAAGATATTAAGGAAATGCTTGATAAAAAGGCTCCTTACGTATTACGTTTTAGAGTAAATGAATCTACTCCAAAAAGAGTTGAAGTTGATGATTTAATCAAAGGTAAACTTGATATGGATAACAACTTTAATGATTTCGTACTTCTTAAAACAGACGGTATTCCTACATATCATTTTGCACACGCATGTGATGATTATCTAATGGGTACTACTTACGTACTTAGAGGTGATGAATGGGTTTCAAGTTTACCTATCCATGTTGAATTATTCAACGCCCTTGGATTCAAACTTCCAAGATATGGTCATGTAGCTCCTGTTATGAAGAATGATAATGGATCTAGAAGAAAATTATCAAAGAGAAAAGATCCTGAAAGTAATGCTTCATATTACTTAGAAAAAGGATATCCTGCAAAATCATTATTTGTATATCTATTAACATTAATTAATTCTAATTTTGAAGAGTGGTATCAAATTAATAAAGATAAGGATATTTTTGACTTTGAAGTTAAGTTTGAAAATATGGGAGTATCAGGTCCTTTATATGATTTAGATAAGTTAAATAACATTTCCGGTGAAGTTATTTATGAAAAAACAGCTAAAGAAAATGTAGAAAACTTACTAGATTGGGCTAAAGAGTTTGACCAAGAATTATACACAAGATTTGCTAATAACTTAAGTTTAGTTGAAAAGATTTTCGCAACTCAAGGATTTGAATCTAAAGAACATAGAAAAGATTTAGTAAACTACTCTAGCTTCATGGATTCATTTGGATATTTCTTTAATGATTATTTTGAAAATGTTCCATCTAATTTAAGAGAAGAAATTTTAAAGAATGTTAAAGAAGAAGACTTAAATGAAGTTGTAGATGGTCTTATTAATTACTTTAAAGATATGCAAAATGGTGTAGTAAAGACTATGAAGGATTTAGGTAATGAACTTAAATATACTGATAAGAAACATTATAAGGCAGATCCTGATAGTTATAGAGGTATGATTATGAATTTATATCATATTCTAAACCTAGCACTTACACATAAAGAAAACTGTATGTCTAGTGATGATATTATTTCAGTTCTTGGAATTGATGAAGTAATTAGAAGACTTGAATTAATTAAGTAATATGGATATTAATAAAATCGTAATGGATTTAAGAGTGAATCATCACTTAAAAGGAAGATATCCTGTATTTATATTTACATTACCTAATTTAGGTGGAATATATAATAAGGGTAAAAAATACTTTGTAATGACTTATAGAGAGAAAGAGTGTGACCTATATTTCCATGGACTTACTAAATGGTTCCATAAATATGATCCTAAGTCTGATTTCTCTTTAAAAATTGATAAATTTAAAGAATATCATGATGAATACATTGGTACTATTGGTAGTGCTAAATTCACTCTAATTTCTTATAAAGATGATTTCTTTCCATTTGGTTATTTTACAGGCAGTAAGGAAACTATATCAAGTGAAAATAATTTAAGCTATATTTGTGATGAACTTGATAAATTAGGACTTAAATATACTAATAATAGTAGTGAATATTCAAAGAGTAAGAAAGATGGAAAATAAATTAACTGATAGAGAAATTAAGAATCTTATAAAAAAGATTGAACAAAATAAAAAGACTTCTAAAAAAGAGACAAATGATAAAACTGAAATGTATAAAAGTCAGACAGATAGAAATTATAAAGATGGAGATAGAAATTAACATATGATAAATGCAGGTTATAATTATTCATTAAAAGTTAATAGAAAAAGTGACTTAGGATATATGCTTGAAGATGAAGAAGGAAATGAAGTTCTACTTCATTTTAGAGAAGCTAAAGAGGAACTTGAGCTTGGTTCACATATTAATGTATTTATTTATTATGATAAACAACATAGACTTTGTGCTACAACTAATAAACCTTATGTTACTTTAAAGAAACCTGGTTTTGTCAGTGTTATGGAAGTTATTTCTAATACTGGTGTATTTGTATCTAATAATACAACTAAAGATATATTAGTGTCATTAGATTACCTACCATATGATTTCAAATTATGGCCAGAAGTTGATGATAAGCTTCTTGTTTTACTAAAAGAAAAGAAGAATACTTTATTTGCAAAACCTCTTAATAGATACGAAATACTAGAACTATCTAATGAGAATGTTAAATATTCTTTAAATGAAGTGGTTAATGCATATGTTTATCGTATTTTAAAAGATGGTGTATCTCTTGTTACAACTGACTTTAAGGATATTTATGTACATAAGACACAAATGCGTGGAACTTATCATATAGGTCAAAATGTTCATGTAAAAATCATTCATATTAAATCAGATAATGAATATAATGGTTCTTTAGTTGAACAAAAAGAAAATCAAATTGATCCTGATAAAGAATTATTAATTAATTATCTAAAGGCTCATAATAATCAATTTAAACTTGATGCAAAATCATCATCAGAAGAAGTAGAAGCTATCTTACCTCTTTCACGTAAAGCTTTCAAAAGAGCTTTAGGTGGATTATATAAAGACGGTTTAATCTACTTTGAAGATGGTAAAACAATCTTAAAATAAAATCAAAAAAGGAACGCTAACGTTCCTTTTTGTTTTGTATTGCCTCATTTAAATCCTCGGTTTGAATGTTTCGAGGTACAGGATCATATGTTCCCATCTTAGTTAATGGATTACATTTTAGTAGTCTCTTAGTAGTAAGATAAGAAGCTTTTAAAAAATTAAATTTAGAATAAGCTTCTTTTGCATACTGGCTACAAGTGGGAATAAAACGACATTTCTTATTATATGGATCTTTATTTTTTTGATATGAATTAATGAATTTTATTGCTTTATCATTAAGCTTCTTCATCGCAAGTTTCTTCGTCTTCTGATACAGTATACAATGGGAATGACTTAATTTTAGGGTCACTTTCTAAAGCTTCAACAGTTGTAAGTTTATCAACAAACATAATGCCATCTAAATGGTCATATTCATGTTGGAATACGATAGCAGGATATCCTTCTAAACGAAGTGTCTTAAATTGAGCTTTATTCTTTTCAAAATCATAAACCCAAGTTTTAACGACAATTTTATAAGATCTTGGAACAATACCACAAGTTTCTCTATCAACTGATAAACAACCTTCACCAGATGGTAAATATGTTAAAACGTCACTTCTTTCGATAATTTGTGGATTAATTACAGCATAAGAATAATGCTTATAATTATCTAAAAAATCATCAAATTCAATCGCAAACATTCTTTTTGCAACACCAACTTGAGGAGCTGCAATACCTACTCCTGGTCTAATACCATATTGTTTAGTTAATTCCTCATCTTGAGAGATAAGTTCATATTCATGCAAGCCTTTAAGTACTTCAAGATCAGATGCACTTATAGGCATTTTTACTTCTTCACATTTAACCCTTAATACAGGATTTCCTTCTTTTGTTATATCTTTTGCAAAATACATAATAATCACCTAAAAAGATTATATCATAATTATTGAAAATTTGTTATAATTTAGTGAGGTTTAATTTATGATTATTTTAATGGGACCAAGTGCTTCTGGTAAAACTAGTATCGGAAGAATATTAGAAAAAATGTATAACATAGAAAAAGTAGTGACATATACTACTAGAGATAAAAGATATCAAGAGATTGATGGAATTGATTATCATTTTATAAGTAAGGAAGAATTCTTAAAATTAAAAGAAAATAATTTCTTTTTTGAAACAATTGAATACAACAATAACTTCTACGGCACAAGTATAGAATCTTTATCCAAAAATAAGTATATGATTTTAGATATTGAAGGTTATAAATCATATTTAGATAAAGGGATTGATGTAACTGCATTCTTTTTAAAAGCTAGTAAAGCTTCACGTATTAATAGAATGAATTTACGCCGTGATAGCAATGAAAATATTATATCTAGACTTGAACTTGATGATTCTCGCTTTGATGAAAGAAAATTAGATAATCTTGTATATATTATTGATACTGATGAGGCTACACTTGATGTAATTGCAAAGGAAATATATGATATCTACACAAAATAGTCTTGATATAGAGATTAGGCAAGAACTAGATAGTATTAAGGATGAATTTGTTAATTCAAAAGAATTTTTAGAATATAAAAGTTTAGAAAAACTTGTATATGAAAAATATTTGAAAGAGATTATGGCTTTTAATAATGCAAAAGAAGCATTAGAAGAAGCTAAAAAATATCATCTTGACTTAAAATCAAAAGAAGATGTTTTAAGTAAAACTAAGAAAGAATTGTATTCAAAAGAAGAAGTTAAAAGATTAAAAGAACTTGAAAAGATATTGCAAAATGAACTAGATTTAATATCAAATTCTATTGCCTCACATTTTTCTAATAAATTTAAAAAGAAAAGAGTATTATAAGATGCAAAGAAGAAAAATATGTGTAAAATGTACTAACTTAAGTACATTAAACAATTTACCTAATTATGTTAATATTGTTTATAAATCAAATAAATTTAATTATGCAGTAATGTATTTTAATCAAAATAATTTGGATGAAGTAGTAAGCATATTAAAAAGTAGTGGTAATATTACAGATATAAATGTTGATGAAACTATATTTAAGATTTAAGTTATTAAACTTAAAATAAAAATAATAGATGTTAAGTAAAAATACTTGACAGACTATATCTAATTATGTATAA
>CAVGEZ010000043.1:0-15414 GCA_963628445.1 uncultured Eubacteriales bacterium | reverse complement strand
GCACTTTTTTTAAGGGACTTTCAGTATATCTATACACTTTTTTGGAGGAACCACACCATTGAAAGAGTTTAATCTGGTTTGATTAATGCTTACATTTTAGTTCTATTTTATTAACGACATTTTCATTCTTATCATCCTCAGTCTTTTAGATGACCGGACAGGTTTTTGATTGTGATTTTATGATATGTATCATCGAAATAGGCATAGATGTCTTCTGTTGTTGGGATCCTTGAATAACGGAGTATTTTCATAAGCGAAAGACTCTTTCGTATCTTAATTTTTAGCGTTAATTATACCATTTAAGTTTTTTGCTATTAATTAGTTACTGTAATCTAATTTTTAAAAGAATTTATAAAGTAATAGATTTATAAATTATTTAATATTAAAAAAGTAATCTACATCATACATAAATTATCTAAATTTCTCATTTTTTCAACATGAATCACTTTATAAGCCAAATATTTGTTAATTATTTGTATAAAAGATACATTAAATTAAATTTTTTTAATAAAACTAAAGTTATCAATATATTTATCTTTCCAATTTAATTTATCATATGCAAAATTATTAAATCCATTTTTTTCATAGAATTTATAGTTGCCTTGAGTATTAGTAATTAGAGCTAATTCAGATGCACCTTGTGCTTTACAATATGGAATTAAGCAATCATTAATCATTTTACTTCCAAGGCCTTGGCCTTTATAAAGAGGATTTACCGCAAGTAATTCAATATACCATGCATTCTTATGTTTTTCCTCACATGCTTTATGTGCAATATTAGAAATATTAAAAAAATCAATTAGTCTTCTAAATCCTACAGGAAATAATAATCTAATACCACCTGAAACAATATAATTCCAAAGACTTATTCTTTTAATATTTGGATTTTGTAATAATGCAACCGCAACTATTTTCCTATTTCTTACACCTATAAAGCATTTATGCTTTCTAGCATTCGCGCTTATATGAACCTTATTTAATTTAGTTATATAAGAAATAAAATCTTCTCTACTCTTAAATTTATCTCTAAATGTTAAGGTATACATTGGGTATTCACCAAAAGACTCAGCTACCATTTTAGCTATTTCTTTTAATTCACTATTATATGCTTCTCTATATTCTATCATTCAATTATCCTCCTATATTACATTTATGAACACGTGTTTACTATCAAACACGTGTTTAGTATAATATAGTTATATTGATTTACAATGAACGCATTGAGCTAAACTGTTCATTAATGAAATATTAAGTTATTGTGTTCATAATTGGAGTGATAAAAATGAATGATAGACGTAATCTAAAAACTGAAAAACTAATTAGAGATATATTCTTAAATCTTTTAAAGACAAAAGATATTAATAAAATTAGTGTCGCGGAAATATCTAGACTTGCTGATCTTGGTAGAGGCACATTTTATTTACATTACGCGGATGTTTATGATTTATATGAGAGTATTGAAAATGAAGTTATAACCGATTTAAAAAATATTTTTAAAACATCATTTCCAACTACCAATTCAACTAACAGTTTAAAATTATCTAATTCCTTAGTGACTTATATTGAAAATAATAAAGAGTTATTTAAAGTATTAATTCGTTCTAATATTGGTAATACCATGAATAAGATAAAAAGAAGTTTCTATAATGAAGTTTATGATGAAAATACCATAGTCTCTCCTTCGCTTAACAAACAATATAGTTTAACTGAATCTATCTTTGTTGTTTCTGGAATTATTGGTACATTAGAAAAATGGATCCTTGATGATTTTAAGATATCAGGAGAAAATATGGCTAAAATGATAAATACAATTATTTTAAAAATAAATAACAATTAATTAGAAAGATAAAAAATGGCATCAAGTTTGTAAAAAAACAAAGCTAGGGTTTATAGCCTAACTAGATAAAACTCTAATATTAATTGAAAACAATAGCTATTTATATCTTTAAAAAATTTAATGAGGTATTTTAAGAATTAAATGATAAGGCCGAATTAACTTCAAAATAAGTAATAAAAAAAATAAATGACTAATCACTATAAAATGGTACTTGAAGAAAGGACTTAATGTTGACTTTTGCAATAGTCAGCATCGACACTTCTAGTGCCATTTTATTTTGCCTAAATTCTAACCTCATTTAATTTGACCATTGAAACCTCAAATAAAGTGCTATTCAACAATTTTCACATTCAATCATTTTGTCATATATCTTACGTTTTAATATCATATTTAACACCCTTTAATTTTACCTAAATACAAAATACGCAAAGTATTTTTATTTAAAATACTACAAAATACGCAAAGTAATAGATGAATTGTAAATATCACTAATTTTATAAGTTCTAAACATTTCTTTTTTACCATTTAAAGCTTTGTATTTCATTTATATATGATTCAATAAATGATAAACCATTCATATCTAACATTCTAATTCAATTAAATGTTACAATTTCAAAATTATTTTGATTTTATAACACTTAAGATAAGATTACATCAATTTTATGAAATAGCCATTCTTCGATATTTAAATGTGTTATACCATCTTTAGACATATCGTATTCATCTAAGCTAAGTATTTAGGTAGTGATCACGAACCGAACTAAAATTATAAAATTCTCTTAAAGTCACATCATCATATAAAAATAAAGACTCCATTATTTACAAAAATTTAATTTTTTAATGTTCTTAATTATTATTCTCAATTAAAGCAAAAATAAAAGGCTACCATCATAGGTAACATCATGATTATATTTCTATATAAATGACAAAAATATTTTGAAATAACAAACGATGACAAAAGATAACAAAGAATGACATAAATATTTTTGAAATGACAAAATATGTTATAATCAAATTAAAGAGGTGATGTCGTTATGAATAAAATTAATAATCCAATTAATATCAGTTTTCGTGAAGAACCTGAAAAATTAATTGAAAGAAATGACCAATTAAGTGAAGTAATTGATACATTTACATCAGATACACCTACAACAAAAACACTAATCTTAACAGGTCCACGAGGATGTGGGAAGACAGTTTTACTTGCACAAATCAAAAAGAGTTTTAGTTCTTTAAACAATTGGATTACTGTAGACTTGAATCCTTTTACAAACATGCTAGAAGATTTAGCTAGTAAAGTCTATGATAAAGGTAAATTAAAAAAATTATTTTTAACAAAAGAATTTAATTTCTCATTCCATGGGTTTAGTTTTTCTATTAATGGTAAAAATCCAATTACAAATGTAAGTGCATTACTTGAAATAATGTTTAAATATTTAAAAAACAAGAAAATTAAAGTATTAATATTAATAGATGACATTGCGTGTAATGATAATGTTAAGGCTTTTATTTACTCTTATCAAAGTCTATTAAAAGATTCATGCGATATATTTCTTTTAATGACAGGTTTGTTTGAAAATATTAGTAAATTAAAAAAATCTAATAATTTAACATTTTTGTTAAGAGCTCCTAAAATTTTTCTAAACAAATTAAATTTAAGAGCTATCATGTATTCTTATAAAGAAATATTTCAAATAAATGAAGATGACGCTTTAAATTTAGCTAAGCTAACTAATGGTTATGCTTATGCGTATCAATTGCTTTGTAACTTACTATATAAAAATAATACTTATATAGTTACACCAAAAATATTGGAAAACTACGATTTAGCTTTAGATACAATGTATACGCAAAGATTTGGTCTAATTTATCTAATAAGGACAAAGATTTATGTTATGCAATATCTGAATCAGCTAATATAAGCGACATACTAACATATGCTAAGATCAATAATTCAATTCTACAAGTTTACAAGAAAAGACTTGAAAAACAAGGAATCATTGATACAAAAACTAGAGGTAAAATAACATTTGTCTTACCAAGATTTAAGAAATTCGTCGACTTTCAAAGAAAATTAATTGATTAAATTCTAAAATATAAAACTTAAGATTATATAGATGATATTATGGTGCATATAATAAAAATTTATTAATAATATAATTCGCATGCTTTACCTTACAAGCATTCATATTTATCTATTTTAACATCATTATATAAGAATCCTATGCTTGTTTGAATAGGATGTTCTAGATTTAATGCTTACAAAAGACCTCCTAACGTAAGTTAAGAGGTGAATGTAAATTTATTTATTATTCAATAGATCTAATGTAGACAAGAACAATTCTTTCTTCCATAATTTCAAACCATCCTTATCAGATATAAAATTACTAACATCCTCTTTTGCTGATTCATAATCAACATTTTCGAAGCGTTCTTTTAATAATTCTTTAACTTTGCCTAATGAGATTTTTTCATCTTTAAAATTATCGTTAGTATTTTTCAATTTGTTTTCGAGATATTCTAAATTAAATTTAGAACTTTTACCTATATAGAAAAGATAATCATAATAGTCTCTTCCTTTAACATGATTCTTATAATTCCTACATATAATCGCATGAATTTTCCCTGCAAATAATGTTGATTCATCAAATACTTTTACTTCATATGGTGATGGTAGCATTCTAAATTTTGTTTCAGTTTTCCATCCATATGGATTAGATGTATCAACTTCAAACTTAATTTTTAGTTTTCGATTAGAGATTACTTTTTTTGCGTCCTCATTTTCAGGAAAAAATGACATCATTAAAACATATGTATTTCCTTTTATGAAGGCGCTTTGAATCTTAGAATCGAAACTTTTCAATTTAGATTCGACATTAATTTTAATACCATAAGACTCAAATTCTTTTTCAAGTGAAGGAAAGTAATCATCTAGGTTGAAATTATCACAATCACCAGTTAAAGCAAAATCTAAATCTTCAGAAAATCTATTAAGGCCATAAAAAAGTCTTAAGCAAGTACCACCATAGAAAGCAGTTTTGTCAAAGAATCTACCACGAGATAATCCAGCTAGTGCAATTTCTTGAAAGATTTCCTTTAAAGCATTTTCTCTGTCTTCATTATTTTGAGGATTATATTTATTAAGCATCAATTCAATCGCGCTATTCATTTTCATATTCCTTTCTTATAAGTTTCATCAGTAGTTTTAAATTTGTTTTATTATATAAACTTGCAAGGCGTTTCATAAGTTTAAAATCACATAAAGCAAATTCAACCTCATCAATTCTTTTATCAATAAATAAAAGTTCTTTTAATTCATCTATATTTTTTACTACTCTCCATTTACTTAAAGAATCACAAATCGCTTTTTCCTTCATTGCAATTTTTACAGTATAACCTTCACTTTCAATATAGGTTACCCCCTCTGAAAAAACGCTTGAAGGAATGTCTTGATATTCATATCTAGCAAATACATTATCGCGTGTTTTATTTTTATGATTATTAAGCGTTGCTGAAGTTATAGTAAAAACACGCTCAGGTATTAAATTATAATATGATAATGCCCAGTCAAAACTCAAATATGATGGAGATAAGATTGTTGATGCAAGTAAAAAAGGTGAAACATTTCTATTTGTTTCATATATACCTTTAGTTAGTCTAAAAATAATTCCTTTATCAGTATCTCTCTTTATTTTATCTAAAGGATTTGCATAAGTTGAATATTTTTCTTTAAGCATATTTGTTGTAACTATCATATTTGCACCTCTAAATACAATTATATTGGATTTTATGGAGTAAATCAATATAAATTCCTAAAATCATTAATACAATTATTTAAATTATCACTAAGTTAGAAATATATTTTAATAATTTTTAAGTAGCTAGTTACCTATCAAACTAACTTACTTTTGAAAAAGCCTTTTAAAAAACTTTATTGCAAATTTTCAACCACAAATAAATAGCTTCCTAGTCATTTAACTAAGAAATGTATATATTATTGCATTTGATTAATCATTAAATGCTATATGTTATATCATATATGAAATTTACTGTTTTATCATTCCAAGGCTAAGAATCATTTCTAACAATTTTAATATTTGATTTTTCTCGAATTAATTAGATGGATGTTTGCATAGATTATTTGAATGCCAAGAATAATTTAGAGGTCATGATTCAAGATAATCAAATATCAACATTTTTAAATAATATCTATAAGAAATATAACAATAGAAAAGTTAAAATACAGCATTTCAATTATAGTTAAAATTTCTAATACTATCTTTTAATTTATAATATTGTATTTTTGACAAATAGAAATATAATCACTAAAATTTATCATTTTCTTCAAATATACCATTTGAATAATAAATAGTAATAATGCAACGATTACTGAAAATATAATACCTAATAAATTATATTCTAGCTTATCAAAGCAATGTATTAAATGTATAAAGTTAAATATATTAACTAAAACTATAGATAATAAAGGAATTACAATTATTAATAATACTTTAAATGATAGTTTTGTTCTCTTAATTATATCATCTAAAGAATAAGAATATTCTTTAAAATCCTTGTCTCTATACTTACACCAAACTTTAAGAATAAATTTTAATAATATTATACAAATAAAAGGCATTAGAACTGAAATCAATAAATATAAAATCTTAATAGTAACACCCTCCTTGGTATTATTAATATAATAGTTATTTTACAATAGCTTATAAGTTTGAATTTATGACTAATAATAATTTTATTATTTGTCTAAATTTTATATTACGATATATTGCCTTCTACTCATTATCAAATACATAAAATTATAAAAACAAGGCCATATAAAATGGCAAATGAATTATACCGTCTTTAATCATTACATCTTTAGAATACAAGATATAACTATTTTCAATTTTAGATGAGAATTTCTTTTTGAATTTATCCAAAGATGAATGAGTTGTATAATTTGATGACTTTACCTCAATTGGAGAGATCTTTTTATTTTCAGAGATTAAAAAATCTATTTCCATATGATTTTCTCTATTTATATTATCACACCTAGAATAAAAATATAATTTATGTCCATTACTTCTTAACATTTGTGCAACAACATTTTCCATTATCATACCTTCATTAACATTTAATTTATCAAATAAAATTGCTTTATATAATTCATTTTCTGTAAAGGCAGTATCCATAAATGCATGAGTTACTAATAATCCAGTATCAGCCATATAACATTTCTGCGTTGTATTTTCACAACTTAATGCTAAACCTATACTAGGATCAATTGCATTAAAACAATTATTAACAATCATTGCTTCGTGTAACCATATAAACGAATCTTCATATGTTCTAAACCTGGCATCTTTACTAATTGAGGATAAAGTATATTTCTTTTCTTTTTTAGAAAGTTGCCCAGGAATTCCATCAAATAAGGCAAAAACTTTGTTTTCATATCCCTTTGCAAATTTACTAACATCATCTCGATATAATTTTAAAATTCTTCTTTTAGCAACGTCACTAGCCTCAAAATTCTTTGAGTCTAAATATGCATTAACTGACTGAGGCATTCCTCCTACTAAAACATATTGTCTAAAATCATTCATTATTTTTCTATGTAAACTTTGTCCTAAAGGTTTTTTACTATCAAAACACATTTTCATTAATGGGACCGTTGTCTCATCGCCCATAGCCCAAAGGAATTCTTCAAAATCAAGTGGAAACATTTCAATATGTTCTTCTTCTGAGGGAATAATTATATTCTCGACATTTTTCTTTAGTCTGATTAAAGATCCAGTTTCAATATAATCAAATCTAGAGTCTGCTACCAAATATTTAATAAGTTGTCTAGCTCTTGGAAACTGTTGAACTTCATCAAATATAATTAATGATTCTCGCTTATATAATGGTACTGAATAATAGGCAGATAATTTTGCAAAAAACAAATCCAAATTTGAACTATCATAAAGAAATAAATCTAAAACATCTTGAGATGCAATACCAAAATCTATGGTAATATAACTTTTATATTCATTAGTAGCAAATTCTTTTACAATATAACTTTTACCAACACGTCTTGCTCCATCAATTAATAGAGCTGTACTTCCATTCGAGTTGTTTTTCCACTCAAGCATTTTATGGTAAATTTTTCTTTTCAACATAATTTCCCTCCATTATTAATAGTTTAAGTTATAATTAATATAGCATATAAATCACGAAAAAGCAAATTTGTGGAAGCCCACTTTGCACGAAAAAGCAAATTTTAATTCTCGTTGTCAACACGTAAAAGCATTTTTTAATGTCTTTATATTTTTTAGTTATCAATATAATAAACAATTGTTACATTTTTATTAGTATTATAATATTTCAGATTAATTGAAAAAAACAGATAAAATATGATTATCAGTAAAAATAGGCTAATTTTGTTTCTCTAGTGTTGCCACAAAGCAAGATTCATCATAATCCCACACGACGGATATGAACCTCCATCCATCTCTAGCTAACATATTGAACTGGGGCTCTAGGTTTCTAATCTCAGTTTCTCTAATAACTTTATATTCGTATTTCATATTTATTTCTTTCCTTTCATTTTCTTTTCTATCTTCTTTGCATTTTCCTTAAGGTATGGATCAAAGTATTCCATCTCTAGTTCTTTTCTCTTGTAGATTGCTTCTAGCTGTGAATCGCATCTATATCTGTATGTGACTCCCTTGAACGTGAGCTTAGCATACCAGCTTCCGCATCGATCTTGGTAAATGCCCTTGATCCCACTCTTGGAATTCTTATTAGGTTCTTTTCGCTTAATGTTTGAATAGCAGCTACCATCGATGTAATAGCCGATATGGTTCTTATGAACTTTATTGTTTATTTCTTTCTTCTCGGGTTCTATGCACCCACATGAAACGATGCATGAAGCCCGAATTTGAGTGGAAGACGCGACGAATGTTTTTCCGCATTCGCAAAGGCACTGCCAGAGGCATTTTGGGCCTTTTGAACCTCCAGGATTCCCAATATATTTGACAACCTTGAAATAAGGAAATTCTTTTCCACAAAGGTCAACAAAGTATGTACCATCATGCTTTTCCTTTCCTTCCTTTAAAGCGCACACTTGAGGTATTCCATATTTCTCTTCAGCTTCTAACCTACATCTAACTGCTTCCTCAAATGTCTTGAAATAACCTAATTCAATTCTTTTGCCTTTAATGGTTATAGATGTTACCCAGACGTTTCTATCTAATCTATATGCAACGCCGTTAACTCCAGACTTGTTTCCAGGATGTAAAGGATGAGAATACTCGATTCCCATGGCCTTTAATCGCTCCTTGCAGTCCTTGTAATAATTTGTTCCCATAATGTATTACCTCCTTTGTCTCGAGGCCTTTAGGAAACAAAAAGACCCCTTAGTTTGAAACTAAGAGGTCGGTATTTCGATTGGTGCCTGAAGAGGGACTCGAACCCTCAAGGATGTTATCCGTACGATTTTGAGTTCTTCATTCCTATATACAATGCCATGTATAGATGGGACTCCAATCCTTGATTTTGCCTTAGCTAGGGCATTTTTGCCTTTCAGTTTAAGACTGCAAAGAGGACTAAGCGGGATTAAGCGGTTGTGGTAATTTCTTCCAAAAAGCGTGGAGCGCGTAGTGGATAATCATTTTCCACTACTGAGTGAAGGTTTCTTCCACTGCTGATAGAGGTTTATCAAGCCAATTTCAATGAAGTCGACCTCTCAACTTTCACTACTATTTTACCATTTTTAAAAGGCTCTTTCGAGTAGTGGAAAGTAATAAATTTTCCACTACTAAAGCCAACATTTATATATCAATATTTGAATTCAGGTGTTACTTTAAACTTAATACCTTCATTATTAAGCTTATCTATTTTCTTTTTTATTATGGTTGCTCTTGCAGTTGTTAAAGGTCCACCATCAAGCAAAAGTTTTTTGCTCTCAATAAAGTTGAATGCAGAAACAGATGATATTGTTTTAATTTGACTTAAAGAAACATTTGAATTTTTTTCTAAAATTATCGAATAATCCTTTGCATCCCATTCAATACCTTCAGCAATAGTTGTTGCATATGAATATCCACAATATTCACATTTGAAATTTTTTGCTGATCCTTCAACAATCACTTTCATTTCTTTCCCACAATTTGGACATTTATTTTCCATTTCTATAACCTCCTGGTATAAATTTTATGAATTCTTCTCTATCTTTTCCGTTTGAAATCCAATAACTTCCTCTGCTATTCGAATAGATGGTCATATTTGGAGCATACACTGGTTTTCCTAAGGCATTTGCTAAATTTTGTGCAAATCCATTTACAGTAGAGCCTGTATTGCATAAAAATAATCGAATTGATTTTGCCTTAGCTAGAATTTTTGCCTTTCATTTTAAGACTACAAAGGACTAAGCGGGATTAAGCGGTTGTGGAGATTTCTTCCAAAAAGCGTGGAGCGCGTAGTGGAGAATCATTTTCCACTACTGAGTGGAGATTTGTTCCACTACTCATAGAGGTTTATCAAGCCATTTTCTAATGAAGCCGGCCTCTCTGCTTCCACTACTAATATAGCATTATTTACATGGTCTTACTAGTAGTGGAAAAATTGTTTTTATACTCTCATTTTCTAATTAAATGATTGACTTTGTAATGTTTATTAGAGAGTTTTCTATTACATATTTCAAGTTTTGATTTCTCATATTTCGTGAATCACATCTACTTATCATGCCTTTCACTTAGGGTTCATTATTAAAACTATCTTGTTCAATCTAACGAGATAAATTTAACTGTCAATATTGCAGTTAAGATTTTCAGCCAAAAATTGGAATGTTTTCCTATTTATAAGAAAGTCAGACCAATCTCCTTTCAAAATGTCTTGGCCACATTTTGGCTATCTAATAACTTTCCAAAAGCCTTTTTTATTGGTTCCGACCCTTTCGATAAACCCTTTTTCAACTAATGAGGCGAATACCCTTGATACGGTTCTTCTCGATATTCCTAATTCAACAACGAGCGTGTCATAGGGGATGCTGGGATTGTTAATCAATTCAAGTAACACTCTTTTTTCGTTTTCGCTCAATTCACAAGAAAGATTTTTGCCATCGTTTTTGCCATCGTTTTTGCCATCATTTTTGCCATTTGGCAACGTCTTGGTGACTTTTTCATTAAATGGAATGACTACATTAATATAAGTGTCGTGAATATCAAATGCTCCTTTTCCATATTTTTCTATTATTTTCGGTATTCCATGGCCTGTGTGCTCAACAATGCCAAGTTTCAGAAAAATTCTCATTAAAACCGAATTTCTAGGATGGCTGACTCCGTTGAAAAAATCTTCTCTGGTGATTTCTCTAGGTATTCCGCCATGCGAGGTGATTTCGATTCTATCATCGTAGAACGAGACGAGGGGTTCCGATATAGTCCAATCATTGTGGACTATTGCATTCACCAAGGCCTCATTGACGCAATCGATATCATAAAGATATTCATCGACACGTGGACGAACCGTAGTGTCTGTTAAGCAAATATTCTCCGCTATCAGTCTATCTTTCAGCCTTTGGAGCCCGAGTAAAATGCTTTGATCCCCGTAATCGCTTCGTTGCGCAATGGATGCTTTTGTATTTCCTCTAAATTTGACAAAAATGAGAGGGACCATGTTTTTATCCGATAGAAGCTCCGCCATCAAGTTGTATCCCCCTTCTTTCATCAGCAAGCTGAAATTTGACTCGAAGGCAGTCTCGTTTATATGGTATCCCCTGCTTGTCAGTAAAATCTTCATCATGTTAAAAGACAACGGGGAATAGTGCGCAGGAGCTTTCAATATGAAATCATCGTCAATGAAATTCTTTTGGTATCTATTCTCGATTTCGGCCGGACTCATTTCTTTACAAGTAGTCCCAATCCTGATAAGGCACCCTTTTGACGAATATCCGTATTTTTTTATGCAATAAATCGGCTTGAACCCTTTCGAAACGGTTATTACTATGATTTCCTTGTTTTCTTCCTTTGCTTGCAAAATGGAAATCTCCCCTTGGGGGTTCGGTTCGATTTGAGAAGTGATGCAATCAGAAATCTTCTTTTGAGCATCATCCAGCTGATCGCCCGATAGGCCTTTTACTTCACCTCTGTCATCAACTCCAAGATAGATGACTCCTCCCTTGGCATTCAAAAAAGCGACGATATCCCTAAGCAAGGAATCTGAATATCTTTCTTTAAGTTCTAACACTTCCGATTCAATAAACATTTTATCACCCTCTTATATTATATAGTACAACATTTTTGCCATTTTCTCAAGATTTTTGTCATATAAAATGGCAAAAATCCAATCACAAAAACTATTCACTCAAGAGAGAAATTGCTATTCGGTGATGATAGATTATATGGATATAACTTCTAATATATTGACCATTCATTTTCTTAACGGTAAGACAACCGTCGTTAATTACGTCAAACGGAGACCTAGGGAGCACTTTGAGAGGAAAGAGAAAGAATGGTTGAAATTATTTTGCAACTGTACAACTTTTGTCTGTTGCTAAACTACACTTCACTGTGCCACTAATTGTTGGATTAATTGTTAATGTAGTATCGTCTGAGAAAAACAAGACTCCTATAGTTTCGCTTCGTTTGAAATAGAAATATGTTTTACCATTTCCTGAAATATCAAAAACTATTTTTGATTTATTATCATCCGTTATTTGTACAAGTTTCCCATCTTTTTCATAAACAAAGTCTACTTTATTTATTTCTCCTTTGCTCGATTCTGATGATGAACTAGAATTGGCACCAATATTGATGTAAATAGTATATGGACTATTGCTTATTCCTTGTGGTATAGAATAAAAATAATCACCGCTTGTAAGAGGAATTTCAAAATAATACAATGATCTTGCATTTATTGAAGATTTATTATTTTCAAAAGAAAAAATAACGTTATTACTATCAAAATTTGATTGAGAATTGTCTGAATATAAATATCCATAAGAATAGTCGTTAGTATTTGATGTTTTAGTTTTGGATATTTTTGAAATTTTATGATACCCATTTAGTGTAGAGGTTTTTCCGGAGCTCGTTGTACTTGTTGTTCTATCAACTTTATAAATATCAAAAAAACCAGTTGAACTATTAGCATAATTAGCAAGAACAATTGTTAAGTGCCCGTCTTCATTTAATGAAAAGTTGATTCCTCCAGTATAGAAATCATATGAAGAATAGGTATCTTCATAAATATGGACATTTTTTCCAGTTAAAATGTGATTTTCTAAATCGGTTGCACTGCTTTGCTTTCTCATATAAAAACCTGGACAAATGGCATAGTACGCTGGTGTTGAGGGAATTATTGTTGAATCCTTTAACATAGTAATTAAATTCTTTTTTACAGTGTCATAGATATATGCTTCATTAATCTTGACAAAATTTTCTTTGGTTGATGAGGTTATTATATTTGATTTGTTATTAATCGAATCGTAATACCATAGGTTTATATTTGAATCAGACAATATTGTATCTTTGTTGCTTGAATTAACATTTGTTTTATCCTTAAAAGAATTATCTAAACCATTTGAATCTTTTTTGCAAATCTGGTTTCTAAGGCGAACTTCTGCACTACCATAACCTCTTTGATCCTCATTGCCACCGCCAACTATATAGCCTGTATTTTTATTTGTTAGAATACTTTCTTCCTTTTTAGGTGTAGTACTATAAAAAGTATCGATAATATCAGATTGATTTACGTTAAGTGGTAAATAAGTGTTATAAATTAACATAGCTGAGTTTCCATTAGAAGTGTCGGTATAATCATACGAATCTTTTCCACTAGATAATCCCATGGCCAAATGCCATTTATCTGATTCAAAAAACATATTTGAATTCGTTTTTTCAATATTTTGTGTCATATAAGAAATACGTTTGCTTAATGAAAAAATATCTAAAGAACCACCTATATTATTTCCACTAGTTTGTACATCACTCCATTTATATTCATCTGAATTATAATCACCAATCAATGCATAGTTGCTAAGTTTATTATTGAATTTTGAAGATATGTTTGTATTATTGTCAAAATTAAATTGAGAATAATGAACACCACATCCTGACATATTGGCTGAGACATAGCCTGCCAAAAGACCAGCCAATGTGTTTTTTGTTGCTGGTTTGATTGTCACATTATCGATGTAAAGATTATCGACTGAATTAACTTTTAATTGATCTTTTGTAAAACCATATAGAGAAGCTTCACTGCTAACTACATCCGTTGCTCCTGTTGTATTGTATCCAATGACACCGAAGGTTCCTATGATTGAGCAATAGTTGATGGTTGTATTTCCTTGAGTGTAATATGTATTTTCAGTATCGATAATAGAAGGATGCTTTGTTAATTCTGAATATTTATCCGTGATTGTATAATTTTTAACAATATGGTCATTGCCATTGAAATTGCCGACAAATGGATATCTTGTCGTTCCGATTGGCGGAAGTGCACTGCCTAAAGTAGAACAGTCAATATCATTTTTCAATTGAAAATAAACCTGATCAATGACTTTATCATTATTTGTATCTTTATTGAATCTTCCCAAGTATTGAAGCCAGCAAAGATTATAGAAATGTCTTGCATTCTTGATTTGATACGGGCTTTCTGAAGTTCCTTCTCCTCCACCAAAGAATGCTTTTCCAGATTCACCCTCAAAATCATCAGGAAGAGTCGATTTGTTGACAAACCACGATAAAGAACCAACATAACCACCATATAAGGCAGTCATGAAGAGCGTATAGATCGATAGAGTAATCAATTTCTTTTTAGTATGTCTCATGCTATTGTGATTTTCCAATCCTGTTTATAGGTGATATTGCTTTCATCATTCATTGATAAATTTTCATTATCGAGATTAAGACTATAGATGCTTTCGATGTTCGAGATGTTGTATTCACAAACAACTTGAAGATATTTGATGTTGTCAAAGGATGTGTAAGAAGTTCCATCTAAGGTTTTGTTATATGTATTTGAACCACTTCCGAAAGTTAGGAATTGCTGTGATGTTCCTTTTGAGATAGACCAATCACCACTTGGTGCACTCTCAGCACTGCCATAGAAGAAATCGACAATGGAACTCATCGGATTTCCGGATGTCTTGAAATTCTCAGGATTTGCAAGACTTGCACTTTCTTCTGTTGTGGTCGATGGTGTTATCTTTACTCCATTCGCTCTATTCTTAGCAACACTAGTATCGATTTCTAATAAGAACATGACAGCATAGGCATCCTCTGGCATCAAGGTATCATAGACACCAAAACTGATTTTATCTGTCACACTCGATGTGATCTGACCCGTCTTTTCATTGACCGTGTAATCGATGACTTCTTTATCTGCTGTCGAAGTATCATCACTTGCATAGAAAATATAATTTCCACTGCTATCCTTTTCTTTGAACATATGAGCGGAAACACTCTTTATCAATCCATCATAAGAGACAACTTCAAAACCATCGCCATTGCTATCGACTTTTCTTGATGCAGTAAACCATGCAGAAGTCGCAACGAAAACAGCTGCCAGTGAAAACACTGTCATACTCGTCGCAGCGATGA
>CAVGEZ010000042.1:0-15428 GCA_963628445.1 uncultured Eubacteriales bacterium | reverse complement strand
GATTATCATCCTTTTGAATATTAATGAAAACTATTATTGTAATATCAAGTCATTTTACGAAATATGAAAAATCGATATATTTGATTATCCAATTATGTTTTTATAATAATTTGTGTTATACTATTAGTAATTTTGGAGGCATATAATGTTTAAAGTAGAAGATTATGAAATTGCATATTATGTAGATAATAAAAAATTAGCTTATGTTACTTATCCACTTGTTAAAGAGGGAGTAGTTGATATTAATCACACAGTAGTTGATCCAACTCTTCAAGGTCAAGGTATTGCGGGAAAGTTAGTAGAAAATGCATATCAAGATATCAAGTCTAAAGGACTTAAAACTTTAGTTAGCTGTAGTTATGCTAAAAAATGGTTTGATAAGCACTCTGAATGTAGTGATATTTTATATAAAGAAGAAATGAAGAAAATTACAAGTTTTACAGTTGATCATTTAACTCTTTTACCTGGTATTTATGTATCTAGAGAAGATACTATGGATGGTTTTACATTTACAACTTATGATTTACGTTTTACTCGTCCTAATTTTGAACCGGTAATAAACACAGCACCACTTCACACTATTGAGCATTTAGCCGCAACTTTCTTTAGAAATAAATATCCTGAATTGACAATGTATTTTGGACCTATGGGATGTAGAACTGGTTTCTATTTAATATTAAAAGGTGAATCTCAATTAGATAACACTAAAGAAATGGTAAAAGAATGTATGAAGTTCATTATTTCTTTTGAAGGAAAAATTCCTGGTGCAAGTCCTGTTGAATGTGGTAATTATTTAGATTTAAATTTAGATATGGCTAAATATCATGCGAAAAAATATTTGGAGGTATTAGATAATGCAAACACCATTTAGATATGATTATGTTGGTTCTTTTTTAAGACCAGAATGTTTGAAAAAAGCTAGAAAAGATTACGAGGCTAAGTTGATTTCAAAAGATGAATTAACTCAAATTGAAAATGAATGTATTAAGGATTTAGTTTCTAAGCAAAAAGCGCTAGGATTTCACGTTATAACTGATGGTGAGTTCCGTCGTTCTACTTGGCACTTAGATTTTATGTGGGGATTTGAAGGAATTGAACACTCAAAAACTCAAAATGGATTACCATTTCATGGTGAGGCTGCAATGATTGATGATACTTATTTAGTATCTAAATTAAGATATAAAGGGACACATCCTTTTATTGATCATTTTAAGTATTTAAAACAATTTGAAGATGAGACTTGTGTTGCAAAACTTACTATACCATCTCCTGCTCAATTTTTAGAACAATTAATTATGCCATTTGCACGTACTAATACTTTAAAGTATTATAATTCAGATCAAGAAGTAATTAATGATTTAGTAGAATGTTATAATGAATTTATAAAAGATATATACAAAGCTGGATGCAAGAATTTACAATTTGACGATTGTTCTTGGGGCTTATTAGTAGATCCTAGTGCAACCCGTGTATTTGATACTGATTTTATTGGTCTTGATAGAATTAAGAGATTATTTGTTGATGTAAATAATAGTGTTATAAAAAATAAACCAGCTGATATGGTAATTAATACTCATATCTGCCGTGGTAATTTCCACTCTACATATGCATCTAGTGGTGCATATGATGCAGTAGCTAAATATGTGCTAAAAGATGAATTGGTTAATGCCTTCTATTTAGAGTTTGACGATGAAAGAAGTGGCTCTTTTGAAGCTTTAAGAGAAGTGCCTGAAAAAACATACGTAGTACTTGGTTTAATTACTACAAAGAGTCCAAAGTTAGAAGATAAAGAACTTGTACTTAAACGTATTCATGAGGCTAGTAAATATCATAGCCTTGATTATTTATGCTTATCTCCTCAATGTGGATTTGCATCATGTGAGATTGGTAATAAATTAAGTGAAGAAGAACAATTTGCAAAACTTAAACTAGTTAAAGAAATAGCTTTAGAAGTTTGGGGTAAGTAATATTTTAAAGAGGTGTAATCTATATTGGTTATACCTTTTATTAATTTTATTAATAATTAATTAAATTTGAATTGTTCAACTAGTATTATTAATAAATAAAATATATAATATTAACACAATATTGGATGTGATTATATGATATTAGAAAATGTATTTGGAGTAGAGCATGTTACTTATTTAATAATTTGTGCGATACTTTTTACTATTAGTTTTTATTTGATTAATAAAATTAAAGATAATGAGAAAGTTGTAAAATATATAATTAAGATAAGTGCTTTTATATTACTTGTATTGATTACAACAAATAGAATAGCTATTACTTATTATGAGGTAGTAGTTAATAAAACAAAAGGATATAATTGGTCATTTGTTATACCTTCATCTTGGTGTGGTATGACTAGTTTATTACTTTCTTTATCTTTATTATTCTTGAAAAAAGATAATCCAGTTCTACACTTTGTATGTTATTTAGGTATTTTTGGAGGACCTTTATCAGTTCTTTATCCTTATTTTATTAAGAGTCAAGGATTCTTTGAAATAAGATCGCTAACAGGATTATTTCATCATACTTTAATGTTTTGGCTTATTATAGTTTCTATTATTACAGGTTATTTTAAACCTACATTAAAAAAGTGGTTTTATTATCCTCTAGGATTTTCTTTAATGTTACTATTCGGCTTGTTCGAGTTAAAAGTATTACACTTCCCTACAGCTATGCAATTAGATGAACCTTTAGTATCAGGTCAAGTAATTACAAGTTGGTACATTGTAGCACCGGCTAGTTTTGTAGGAATTTTAGTTACATTATTTATAATAGAGTGTTTTAAGCAAAAGTCTTTAAATAAATAAGTAGTTGATTTATAATTTATATAAATTAATGGAGGTATAAACTATATGGCATGTACAACAATTTTAGTTGGTAAAAAAGCTAGCTTTGATGGTTCAACCATGATCGCAAGAAATGATGATGGTTATTTTGATGAAAAGAAGTTAATTATTGTTAAAGAAAAGAAAGGTCCTAGCGTTTATAAGAGTAAGATTGCACACCTTGAAATTAAGATAGAAGAAGATGCAATGAGTTATTCAGCTAGCCCTTCAATTGATCAAAAGAATGGTATTTGGGCTGCGTGTGGAATAAATAGTGCAAATGTTGGTATGACTGCAACAGAAACTATTACATCAAACCCTCGTGTATACGGAGCTGATCCTTATGTTAAGTATCAAAAGGCTAGTAAGGGTAAGAAAGAAGTTGCGGGTGGAATAGGTGAAGAAGACTTAGTATGTCTAGTATTACCATATATTCATACTGCACGTGAGGGAGTATTGCGCCTTGGCGCCCTACTTGAAAAATACGGAACATATGAGCCAAATGGTATTGCGTTTAACGATGAAAACGAAATTTGGTGGCTTGAGACAATTGGTGGACACCATTGGATGGCTCGTCGTGTAAAAGACAGTGAGTACGTATTAATGCCTAACCAATTTGGTATGGATTCATTTGATTTGAGTGATGCGTTTGGAGAACAAAAAGAACATCTATGTTCTAAAGATTTAAAAGAGTTTATTTTAAATAATCATCTAGATTTAAATCAAAATGGTGTATTTAATCCTCGTTGGATCTTTGGTTCACACAGTGATGCTGACCACGTATATAATACTCCAAGAGGTTGGTATATGGCTCGCTACTTTAATCCTAATACTTTTAAGTGGGATGGAGAAAATGCAGACTTTACTCCAGAAAGCGATAATATCCCATGGAGCTTAGTACCAGAACACAAGATTACTGTTGAAGATGTTAAATATATCTTATCAAGTTATTATCAAGGAACAGAATATAATCCTTATTCAGAACGTGATTATACTAAGAAAGCATTATATAGACCTATTGGTATTTCAAGAACAGGTGTTATGGCTATTTGTCAAATTAGACCATATGTACCAGATCAAATTAAGGCTGTTGAATGGATTTGTTTTGGATCTAATGCATTTAACGCAATGATTCCACTTTATACTAATGTAGAAAAAATGCCAAAATATGTATCTGATGTAACTCTTGATGTTGATAGTAACAATTTCTACTGGGCTAGTAGACTTATAGGAGTTTTAGCTGACCCACATTTTGGTAAATGTATTCAATGGATAGAACGTTATCAAACTGAAATGTTTAATGAAGGACATCTTGCACTAAATAAATCAGATGAACTATTTATTAAGACTAAAGATATCACTGTATTAGCTAAGGCTAATGAAGAGATTTGTGCTAAAGCTAAGTCTATCACTCAAAATACACTTAATAAGTTAGTACTTATTTCAAGTGAACAAATGAAGAACGGCTACAATAGAGCTGATAATTAGATTAATAGGCGTATGTTTAAAACATACGTCTTTTTTAAGTTTTATTGTACTAAAAATATTTTTCTTAAAATTCATAATTTTTACACAACTTTATTTAAAAATAATATACAATATAATTAATAAATATATTATAGGAGGTATAATTATGCCAAGAGAAAATGTATTAATTAAATCAAAAGATAATGTTGATAAAATCAAAGAAATATTAACTAACAAATATAAGTGGTATAAAGAAATAGTAACGAGTGATGTTGTACAAATGTTTCACAGATGCTATTCTGAAAGAGGAGATATTGATTCAAGAGACTTTGTTATTATGAGTTATGCTTATAATATGGACAATCCTGATATTTCTGAAAAAGAGTATAAAGAGCATTTAAGAAATCTAATAAGTGCATTCACACCACGTCTTTCATTTGATGAATTAGATGACATAAAATCAAGTATTCGCGCTCGTGCTGAAATAGAGCGTGAAGAACAACTTGAAAGAGTTGGTCATGCTGAAGAGATTGCAGAAGCTTATAGAAAAGAGCACGGCAAAGACGATAAATATGAGGCTATGCTAAAATATTCTACAAAAAAATCAATTGAAGATAGATATAATAATATCTTAAAAGAATTAGAAAATGATAATTTAGATTTTACTGGCTTAGTTAGTATTGCAAATAAATATCATGTAGAAAAAACTAATATTCCTACTTATGCTAAATTGCATTATAAAGATACTATTGAAAATGCACGTGATTATCTTGATTTCTTAGATGATTTTAAGAAAGAAATGGTTGATACTTATAAGAATCTTGATCCCTACAGCTTAAAAGATAATTATAAGTGTATAATGTTTGGAATGATGACTCAAACTTTTGCAATTAAAAGAGACGAATTTAAAACATACTATGACTCAAAGTATGAAAATGTAGATGATAAAACTAAAGCTGAAAGTATTCATATCAAAACTGATTTACCACAATATATAATTGCAAAAGACATGCGTCAATATGATTTTAATGCACAAGCATATTCTGATCTTACTTTAGGTTCAGAAGGATTAGTTAGAACATTTGAACTAGACCCTTTACTTGAGTGGCAACATCTTGAAAAGATGAAAGTTCAAGCCTCTATTTGTGATGGAGCAATGAACTTTACTTTAGATGACAATTTCTATAATATACAAAAAAATGCAAAAAGATATCTTGAAACTTTTAAAAACCCTCGTGATCAACTAAATCCTCTTACAGGAGATGATTTAACTGATTATAGAAGAGATTTACAAAATACATTCGCAACTCAAGTAGCTAATACTACTTTAGCCGAAACATCTGACTCTCAAGTAACAGGTGTACTTATAATGTCTCCATATGAGAAATTCTTTATTGACGGAGTTCAAATTAAGGAGATGGAACCATTAAAGAGTTATATAGAGAAACACCCTGATGATTCAAAAACTATTATGGAATTAACTAATACACTTTTAATGAATGCAGTTATGGAAGGAAATCATTACATTTCTTATATAAGATTTAAAGAATATAAAGAACAATTTGGATATGATATTGTTCCTGTTAAGTTTATTCATAATAAAGAAGCTTATGTTGAGTCAAAAAGTGGTTGGTGGTCAAAACTTTGGGCTAGATTAACTAACATTAATAAAAAGTATGAGAAACTTAGAGTTAAGGATCAAAATGTAATTAATAGATGTGATAACAAAATTAAAGAAACTATGTCTAAATTAGAAGTTAGATATTATGAAAGAAAAGCCGAATTAGACGATGCAGCTAAAAAAAATGCAGCACAAAATCAGTTTGAAATAAATGTTTTACAAGATTTAAATAAAACTGTTGAATATAATAGTGTTGAAGAATTAGGTTTAAAAGATAATACTATTGACAATGATGAATTGAATGAATCAAAGGATGAAAGTCTAATACTTAAGAAATAAATTAATCTAATTTAATATATTACTATTGAGGTGATTTTTTAGTATCACCTCTTTATTATAAAAGATTTATCATGTGTAATTTTTGTGAATATTATAATATTTGAATAGTTTCAAATAACTTTTAATGATAAAATAAAATCAATAAAATTAGGAGGTTTATATATGGAAAAAGATATCGATAAAGAATTAGAAGATGAAAAGATTAAAGAGGATGAGATTGAAGAAGAACAAGATGATGAGAGCGAAGAACAAGATGAGGTTGAAGAAGAACCAATAGAATTCTTTCAAGTTGATAAATTTGATGATAATGGATATTTAGAAAATCCAGACTTTCAATATTTCATTTGTAAAGTTTATACAAGGGATATATTAAAGAATTTTAAGAAAAAATATTTTGACTATGCTGTAAAAATGTTTGATTTCAGTATGGAAAAAATAAATGATGGAACTATAGAAGATCTTGATGTTGCAGTATCAGCTACAAAAGAGTCTGAAATAATTACAAAAGATATTAATGAATTCGATAAGGAAGCTAAGATTGATTATGAAAAAAGGATAGATGCTCAACTTGAAAAGTTAGAGGAAATAATCATAGATAGAAGACGCTATAAGGATGAGCTTTGGACATGTGTTAAAGAATTGTCATGGCACAGAGTATATCGCCCATTAATTGAATTCTATAAGAAAGGTTATTCATACCTTCCAGAGGAAAAGAAAGAAATTACAAAAGAACTTGATAAAGAAAATAGAGACTTTTCTTCTATTATAGCTAAAGATTATCATGAAAGATTAGAACTATTATCAGTAAGAGATTATATAAAAAATTATATTAAGTTCTTAGTTTATATCTCAGTATCAACTGGTAGAGGTGTACTAACTGAGGATGAAATTAGAACTACTTTTAATAATTCAATAAAGCCTTTAGCTAAAGAAATTCATGATAAATATTATAAAGAACCTATGCCATATAATCATAAATATCAAGAAATGATTGAAAATAAGACTGAAGTTTATAATTTAAGTTCTAAAGAAAGAATGAATTTACTTAAGAATTTAAAGGACTCTATAATTGAATCGTTAGATAATAAATATGATACTAAGAATGAATATTTACTAAGAACTCAAAAACAAAAGTACCTTTTAATGAAAGAAGCTGTATATAATCAATCAATTTGGAAGAAAATATTTAAGTTTGGTCAATTCTTAAAAGAAAAGAATGAACTTATTGAAATAACAGATAGATTATGTTCATCACTACATATATCAAAAGATAAATTATTTGACACAATGGAAAACTATAATAGAGAGTATACATTATTCATAGAGGATTCAAAATCACTATATGATGCGGCTAAAAATGATTGTGAAGAAATAATTAAAGAAGTTAAAGAAAATAATGTATATAAAGCAGAAATTAAAGTTGAAGAAGTTAGTGTAGATAAAGAAATTGATAATGAGAAAGATTTAAGTAATGTTAAAGACTTAAATTTAGAATTTGAAGTCATAGATGAAGCTGAAATTGAAACTCAATCTAAATCAAAATAATTCAATCTAATATAAATTTAGTTAAGACCTACTTTCTATGAATATAGAATATTCCATATAGAAAAGAAAGGTCTTTTTTTAATTATTAAAAACAAAAGTTTCTAACTAAAAATAAATAATTATACAAATTGTGTAAGTCTTGTGAATATTTGAATAATTTGATAGTTTTCAAATAATATATTTGTTAGAATATACCCGTTAATTTTGGAGGAATATCACATGGAAAAAGAAATTAATAAAGAAGTTAAAGAAGCGAACGCTTTTAATAATATATTTGAAAATACAGAAGATGAAGTAAAAATTATTTGTAATGAAAAAATTTTTGATAATGGTTATTTAAAAGAACCTAGTTTCATATATTTTTTAAAAGAATTTTACCCTAAAAGCATATTAAGTAGCTTTAGAAATAAGCATTATAAATATGCAGTATATGCTTATGACATCTGTTTGGATGGATTAGAGGAAAAAGATGTTGTTGATTTAGATCAAGCTATTTGGACTGCAAAACAATTTGATAATGTAAAGAAAGTAATTAATAGTTTTGAAAGAGAATTAAAAAAAGAAAAACAAAAAGAAAAAGAAGAAGAAGAATATTATAGATTAGTTGAAGAAGAACGCCAAGCTGACAATAAACGTCCTTTTAAAGATAAATTTGAGGAAGCCGTAATTTGTCTTAGAAATCACGGGGTTAATACTCCTATGAGAGAGTTTTTAGTACAAGGTCATTCTTTTAATCCCAAAATTAAGAAAGTTGTTTCTAAAGAACTAGAAAAAGAAAATAGAGACTTTTCATCTATTATAGCTAAAGACTATCATAAAAAAGAGGATAATTTAACTTTGAATTCCGTTTTCTCTATGAAAGATTATTTAAATAATTATATGAAAGTTTTTATTTATGGATCAGTTGCGTCTAAAAAAGGATTATTATCAATGGATGAAATAACTAATACTTATAATAATTCAATTAAATTGTTATCTAATGAAATATCTAATAATTATTTTAAAGAGTCTATTGTCTATAATCATAAATATCAAGAAATGATTGATAATAAAAAAGAAGTATATAATTTGAATTCAAAAGATAGAATGAATTTGCTAAAAAACTTAAAAGAGTCTATAATTGAATCATTAGATAATAAATATGATACTAAGTATGAACATCTATTATTATCAACAAAACAAAAGTATACTTTGATGAAAGAGGCTGTTTATAATCAATCTTTCTTAAAGAAAATATTTATGCCTCATAAGTATTTTAAAGAAAAACAAGAACTTATTGAAGTATCTAATAGATTATGTTCATCACTTCATATATCTAAAGAAGAGTTATCTAATACTTTAGATACTGATTCCCAAAATTATAAGTCTTTTATTAAAGATTCAAAAGAATTATGTAACTTATCACAAAACGATTTAAATGACATAATAAAAGAAGTTTCTGCTGAGGGAGTATTTAAAAAAGAAATTAAAGTTGAAGAAGTTAAAGCTAATAAATCAATTGACAAAGAAATTAATACTTTGAAAGAATTAAATTTAGAAGTAAAAGTTAACACTAAATTAGCTATGAGTAATTAAAAAGGATAAGATAATATGAAATTTAAGAAATTAATAGTTAGCTGTGCATTTGGTTCAATGGCACTTGCTTCATGTACTAATAAAGAAATAAAACCAACAACAATTACTAGTGAATTAACACTTGAAGTAACTAAAAATATCTCTAAAGATACGAAGTTTTTATCATGTATTGTTGATATCAGCGAGTCTGATTTTAAGAATTATGGTTTTACATTAGGAGATAGTTTAGACGTAGAATTTTCTAATGGATTTAGTTTGAAAGACGTTCCTTACTTTAATGGTTATTATGTAAAAACAGGTAAACCAGTAGTAGTATCTTACCCTGGATATAATAATGTTTCTATTACATATAATAATCAAGGTATTTGGGATCAAGCAAAATTATCTGAATCAGACACAGTAACTATTAAATTAAATTCAAAAGCTAAATATATTACAACACAAGAAGCATTATCTCAAAGTTATTCTAATGAATTAAAAGATTACACAGACAAATATGAATTTGCAAACTTTAGATCTATGAAGGGTGGAGCATTAAAAGAAAACTTACTTTATAGAGGTGCAAGTCCTTGTGATAATTCACATAATAGAGCAAGTACAGTAGACTCTATATTAAAAGAATATAATATTACTTATAATATAGATTTAGCTGATAGTACTACTAATATGGAAAACTATTTAGCTGATACTAGTTATGATTTCCCATATACTAAGGCTTTATATAAAAATAATAATGTATCACTTTTATCTTTATCATCTAGTTATGAGGGAGACGCTTATAAACAAGCAGTAGTTAGAGGATTAACTGAAGCTTTAGATAAAAGTAATGAATCTAGTAAAATATATATCCATTGTATGGAAGGAAAAGATAGAACAGGGTTTGTTTGTTTATTAATTGAAGCCTTATGCGGTGCTACATACAATGAAATGAAGATCGATTATATGCAAACATATTATAATTACTATAAGATTAATGAAGAAAATAGTAAGTCTAAATATGATGCAATTGTAGAACTATATTTTAATACATTCCTAGAATCCCTTCATAAGACTAGTGATTTAGATACACTAAAGAGTGCTAGTTTTGTTAATGACGCTAAAGCTTATTTAACTAGTGGTGGAATGAGTAGTAAAAAAATAGAGGAATTAATAACATTCTTAACTAAATAAGGAGACTAAATTATGCCAAAATATGTATTTAATAAAGATAATTTAAAAGAAGTAGAAAAGTTAATCCAACGTCGTATAGATATATATGATAAATATTTCGGTAAGATTGCGCTTGTACATAAAAATATGATTACATTTGACGGAAAGAATATTGATTCAAGAGATTTCTTAAATATGTCTTATGTATTAGCTTATAAAAATCCTTTAATGAGCGATTTAGAATTTGAAGAAGAAGTTAAGAAATTCCATGATGCAATTACTCCTAAGATGACTAAAGAAGAACTTGAATTTCACCGTAAAACTTTAATTCAATATAATAAGATGGCTAGAGAAGAAAATTTAAAAAATCTTGCAAAATATAAAAAAGAAGCAGATGATTATGAGGCTAGTCAATACGATAAAAATGGAAATAAAATTGCAGGTGTTATTAATACTGCTAAATTAGCACATTTAAGAGAAAAATCAAATCCAGAAGGTGTTGAAAAGATTTTTAATGAAGTTAATGATGTCTTAAATAAAGAAGATTTTAGTGAAGCTGATTTTTATGAAGTTGCACTTTCAAATTCTTTAAGTAAAGAATATGTAAGAGATGTATGTAAGAATAATTTTGTAAAAATGTGTAAAAATGGATATCAATATATCGAAATGCTAGATAATTTTAGAACTGATATGATTCAAAATATTGATTCTTATGATTCTAATAAAATAGAAGACACATATAAAATGGTAGTATTTAGTGTTCTTTCTCAAACATATAAAGTAAAGACTGAAGAATTTAAAGGAATTATTGAGCGTGATGCTAAAACTCTAGACAAGTTTAAATATAAAGAAATAATTGATAAAAAAGGTTTTGATATTATTGATGATATATTAGACGATTGTATGGGACTTGGATTTAACCCTAATGGTATATCAAGTCTTACTGTTGTAAGTGCTGGAGCTGATAAGAAGAAATCAGAATTAGAAAAAGAAATTACAACAAAAGCTAGAAAAATTACTAATACATGGGTAAATGGTAAAGTTGAATTTGAATTATTAAAGAGTGATTATGAACTAGTTAAAGAAGCAGATAAATATTTAAAGAATTTAAATAATAGACAAATAGCTAAAAAGTTTACTGATAAAGTAAATGATAGTTTTTCTGGGCTTGTAAAAGCGTTAAAGAATGTAACTTTAAGCGATGCTAACGCAAGACCTAGAGTAGGTGTAGAACCTTATCAGACAATATTTATTGATGGTAAACCACTTGATCAAATTGAACCACTTAAAACTTATTGTAAGAATGTAAAAGTGGGTAATCCTCTAAATAGTTATAAATCAGCGATTTCTGATGCTATCTTACTTAAATCTTTACTTGAAGGTGGTCATCATATTACATGTGTAAGATTTACTGAATTTAGAAATAAATTATATACAGATATTATTCCTATTCATGTAAATGTAAATCAAAAAGATTATATGGCATCAAAGAGCAAATGGTATCGTTTCTGGCATGGAAAGCGTGATATTCAAGCTTATTTAGATAAGAAAACTGACAGTATTAGCAAGTCTACAATAGAACAATACGATAAATCTACTAAATCTTATCTAGACTCTTATAGTAAGGCTTATTACTCTAATAACCTTATTGTTGAAGGAACTCAACTTGATGAAGAACTAGGTAGATCTTTGAGCCTAGATAAAAAGGAATTAGATGTTGACCTAGAACTTGAAGATAAAGTTGATAATAAAGATATTAATCTAGAAGGATTAGATAGACAATTTGATAATAATTTAATCAAGAAGTAATTTAATATATATTTAACAAGATAAGTACTAAATATTGGTACTTATCTTGTTTTTTGCTGATTAAAACCACTTTGATAATTTGAACTAGAAGCAAAAACTAAAGATTATATTTAGAATAATTGTATCTATAGTAAAATGTATGAAATTGAATTGAAAGGTTTGTAAAATAATCAAACGTTTATTGAATTAAAAGTAAAATGTGCTAAAATATAGATGTGGAGGAAAATATGAAATGAAATATTCAAAGAAAATTTTATTATCTAATATAGAATATTTGCTTAAGAAGAATGATATGAAAATAGGCGAATTAGAAAATTTTGCAAATGTCAGTATTGGTTATTTTTCCAGACTTAAAAATAATGATAATGACTCGATTTGCCCATCTATAGACACATTATCATTAATTGCAGAAAAATTGAATGTTTCAATTAATTCTTTGTTATTTATTGATATTTCTAAATTAACTGAAACTGAAAATTATATAATTAATTTTATTGAAAATCTAACTTTAAAGACTGAAAAAAATGAATTGGATTGGGCTAAAGAATCAATTAAGGATTTTTATAATATTGGACGATTTAACAAGAAATCTAATCCGTTAATTAAGAAAGAAACTAACTCTTTTGGAGAGGATGATATTCGATATAATTCACTATATGTTGATGAGAAATTGAAATTAATAGGGCCTATTTATAAGCTTTTCAGAGTTAAAAGAGATATCTATATATTTAAAGTGGAATATGATTTTGATTCTGAATCCGATTATGATATGAAAAATGGAATTGGATATGAATTATACTTTATTGATAAAATGCCAAATAATAGTGCACATAAGATTTGTGGAGTAATGAGTGATAACAACAAGCAAGAAATATTTGATATCATGGAAAAATTGTATAATTCAATTGAAGAATCTTCAAGTAAATTAAAATTAGATGAAGAAGCGAAAATAGGAATAGAAGAATTCTTAAGCGGAGAAGATAATGTAGATGATGATTTACCATTCTAATTAGTTTAAGAATCAGACTTTATACTATTAAATAATTAAAAACAGGAACTACGCCAATAGCTCCTGTGGGGTTAGCATGTTTAATCACGCTCACTGCATGATAAGTTTAGCAAACCCTTGTCTCTATGTCTAGACAAAAAATATAAATTCTTTATGATAGAATTTTAATAAAGACAAATACTTGATAAAGTGAGGTTTGCTTAAAGTGATAAATAAAATCGAAATAAAAAACTTATTTAACTTTTTCTAGATTAATGATGCTTTAAAAAGAGGTAATTGATATTAAATAAAGACTCGTTTCAATCTAGAAGAAATCATATGATTAATAAAATAGATTGTCCAATTGAATTAAACATCAATTATGATGAAATTGATTCTAAAGATATTTATGGATATTATATTTTAAATAGGATGGAACCAAGTAATTATTATGAATTACCAATGATTGGTGATTTTCATAATGAATATCCAGATTATATAGCTTTAGTTAATCAACCATGTTTATTTAATAAAACTGCAAATACATGTGTTGGATTTTATACTAGTGATTTAGAGTTTGATGATCTAAACGGTATATATTTGGCAATAATTAATAAAGATATAGAATTGCTTAAATACTATAAATGGTATTTTAAAAATGTAAAATTTTTAATTGGTCCAGATTATAGTATATATGGCAATTTTAAGGAAAGTACAATTATTCATCAATTAGAAAAAGAAACAGTAGTTATTGGATGGTTTGTTTTAGAACTAAAAGTTATAGTTTATCCTAATATTACTTATGGTTTAGTTAAATCATTTGATTATTGTTTTGGGAATATATACTATGGTTCAAATGTAGCGTTAAGTTTAAAAGGTATATGCAAAAATAAAGTTAATAAGAATATATTAAAAAAGGCTATTAAAACATTAGTTGATAGAATACATCCTAAAGCTATAATCGTATACACAGTCACATCTAATATTACTGTAAAGAACTTGCTTGCGTATGCATTTAAAAATAATATTTAAGTAATTATTCCAGACAATTCTTTAAGAAGTAGTAATCTTAAGAGGGTGCATAATGGGTAAAAAGGCTTATTCAAGTTTTATAAATGGGCCACAGTATTCTTTACAACTTTATGACTATGCTACTCAAATCGGAGTATTTGATAATACTATTCATCAAATAGAACGATTGAGGGAAATTAATTTACTTGAAAGTGCACATGTTAAATTTAGTAAGAAAGATTTGGTGTTTGCAGTAAGGGATTCAAGTGGAAGACTTTACTGGCTTGAACAAGGAAATAAATTTGTAGGTTTACAACATATAATAGAAAGACATGTAAAAGATTTTAGTAATGTATACGGTGTTGAAGAGAAAGATATTCCCGGATTTATTAAAAATTTAGTATTATCTGGTCAAAAGATAGCTGAACGAACAAGAATAAAAAACGGAAAAATTACAATAAAGCAAAATTATTTATATTGCAAAAAGTATTATACATTAAATGCTGTCGGAACAAATGGTTTTATAGTATCATGCTATCCTATGAAGATGAAGGAGATATTATGATTGAAATTAAATTATTATTAGATTATGATGAAGGTCCAATTTGGCCAAATTTATCAAATCCATTAACGTTTGAAAAAAGTAGTGGAGTTGAAATTATAGATAATGATAAAAAGATAATAGAATTATCTAAAAAAATGAGTGCTATGTATGATAGTTATTACAATTTTGATAATGTTAATAGTTCTTGTGGTTTTAATGAGAAAAAATTTAGAAAAGAAAAAAATATAATGTTAGACTTACTTCAAAAACTAAAAGATCGATTAAATGAAATAAATGATGGTTCATTTATTGTTGTTGATGAGATTACAAATATGTATACTGATCAATAAAACTATAAATAAAAAAAACAGGAACTACGCCAATAGCTCCTGTGGGGTTAGCATGTTTAATCACGCTCACTGCAAGATAAGTTTAGCAAACCCATGTCTTTATGTCAAGACACTAAGATGTAAGTTTTTAATAATAATTAATACTTAATAAGACAAATATTATAATACGGAGGTTGCTAAATATGATTTATACTAA
>CAVGEZ010000041.1:0-16075 GCA_963628445.1 uncultured Eubacteriales bacterium | reverse complement strand
ATAGTGGTTCAAAAAAAGTTGACCAAACTGGTTTATTTTATCTTGACACTTTCAGTGTTCAATATAGTAGGATTATTTCTTGCGTTTATGTTAGGTAAAAAAAGGACTATTTTAGGATCTTTTGCAGGATTTATGTTGTTTATTATTTTAGTTGGATTTTTAATTTAGGAAAACTTTTGTTTTCCTTTTTTAATGCAAAAATAATAAAATATTGAAGAAATATAAAAATAAATTATAATTAAAATAAGTGGTGATATTATGAGATATGGATTATATATTCATATTCCTTTTTGTAAATCTATTTGTGCATATTGTGATTTTTGCAAAATGGTAATATTAAAGAAAGAATTGATAGATAATTATATTACAAGACTTATTAGTGAATTCGATATGTATAAAGACTATTTAAAGAATATAAAAACTATATATATTGGCGGAGGAACTCCAAATTTCTTAGATGATACTAATCTTGAAAGATTACTTAAGAAGATTGATCAGTATAACGAAAATGTTATAGAATATAGTATTGAAATAAATCCTGAACTTTTAACTTTAAATCAAATAAAGTTATTTAAAAAATATGGAATAAATAGAGTATCAATAGGCGCTGAAGCTTTTAGTGATGAAGTATTAAAAAAACTTAATAGGGGACATAATGTGCGTGATATTGTTAATGCAGTTAATTTACTTAAAAATAATGGTATAGAAAATATAAATCTAGACATTATTTATGCTCACCCTTGGGATTCTAAAGAACTCATTTTTAAGACGTTAGAATATATCAAAATGCTTGATGTAGCACATCTATCTTTTTATACATTAATATTAGAAGAAAAAACAGTATTTGCTTACAAAAAAATTGAGATGCTAGATGAAGATGTGGTATCAGATCTCATGGACTATCTAAATGCTAATTTAAAAGGCTATAATCATTATGAAATATCAAATTATGCAAAAGATGGTTATGAATCGGTGCATAATAAAATATATTGGAATACAGATGAATACATAGGCCTTGGAATGGGTGCTTCAGGATATCTTGATTCTATAAGGTATGATAACTATAGAACGCTTAAAGGATATATGCAAAATTTTAAAGAGATAGAAAATGAATTAACTATTCAAGATAAGAAAAGTGAATTTATAATATTAGGATTAAGGCTTCGTGAAGGAATATCTATTAAAGAATATAAAAAAAGATTTAATTCGGATATTTTATCTGATTTTAATTTTGATAAATTAAAAAAATATAATCTTATTGAAATTAAAGATGATAGCATTAAATTAACTTACAAAGGATATAAGTTAGGCAATGTTGTGTTTGAGGAATTTATTTAGGAGAATACTATGAAAAAAACAAATATAGAAGAAGATGGAGTTGTATTTTACGAACTCCAAGATTTTAAATATTATTTAGAAGATGATAGAAGATTAAGTATAAATTCAGTAAATGCATATATGACGGATTTAGATAAATATGGCAAATTTTTAAGAACATATCAAAATTGTTATGATGTTAGGGATATAACTGAAGAAATGGTAAAAAAATATATCATAAGTCTTAAAAGAGCAGATATGACTCCTCAAACAATTTCAAGAAAACTTACAGCCATTAAAGAATTCCATAAATTTTTGTGCGATGAATATAGAGATGTTAAAGAAAATCCGTCGTTACTAATAGATTCACCAAAATTAAATAAACCACTACCAGATGTTTTAACTGTTGAAGAGATAAGTAAAATGATTGATTCGATAGATACAAATAAAAAACTTGGAAAAAGAAATAAAGCTATAATGGAACTTTTATATGGCTGTGGACTTCGTGTTTCTGAGTTGTGTGAATTGAACGTATCGAATTTACATATGAATGCTAAATACATAAGTGTTATTGGAAAAGGTGATAAAGAGCGAATTGTTCCGATGAATGATAAATGCGTCCGTGCTATAAGAATGTATCTCGAGGAAGAAAGAATGTATATTAGATCTAATCCTGGAGATTTACTTTTTATGAACTATAAAGGCGAAAAGATGTCTAGGCAAGGAGTATTTAAATATGTTAAAAAACTAGCAAAAGAAAATTGCATCGAAAAGAATATATCACCACATACTTTAAGACATAGTTTTGCGACACATTTGCTTGAAGCAGGAGTTGACCTTAGAATTGTTCAAGATCTCTTGGGTCATGAAGATATATCGACAACACAAATTTATACCAATTTATCTAACAAATATATAAAAGAGACTTATAATAAAACACATCCATTGGCAAAGGAGGAAGAATACAATGAATGATTTTATATACTACACACCTACAAAAGTTTATTTTGGAAAAAATAAAGAAGAATTAGTAGGACAAATTATTAAGGAATACGGATTTAAAAATGTTTTACTACATTATGGTAAGTCATCAATTAAAAAAAGTGGCTTATATGATAGAGTAGTAGCTTCTTTAAATAAGTACGATATAAATTTTGAAGAACTTAGCGGAGTTGATGCTAACCCTAAATTATCTATGGTTGAAAAAGGAATCGAAATAGTAAGAGAAAAAAATATAGATTTTATTCTTGCGGTAGGTGGAGGTTCTGTAATTGATTCTGCAAAACTTATTGCGGACAGTGCTAGAAGCAAATATAGTGCATGGGACATTCACACTAAAAAAGTGGATATAGATAAAAATAGCGTATTAAAAGTAGGGGTAATACTAACTATTTCAGCTGCAGGATCAGAGATGAGTGATTCTTGTGTCATCACAAACGATGAAACTAAAGAAAAAAGAGGTCATTCATCTGAAGTTCATAGACCATTTTTTGCGATTTTAAATCCTGAACTTACATATACAGTAGATAAATTTCAAACAGGATGCGGTATTGTTGATATTATGATGCATACCTTAGAAAGATATTATTCTATGAATGATAATACTAATTTTACAGATAACTTTGATTTAGCCTTATTAAAGAGCGTAAAAGAAGCTGGAATCAAAGTTATTAAAAACCCGTATGATTACGATGCTAGAGCGGATTTAATGTGGGCATCAAGCATCTCTCATAATGGACTTACAAGTTCAGGGAAAGATTTTAGCATGCCAGTCCATCAAATTGAGCATGAATTATCAGGAATGTATGACTCTATAGCTCATGGTGCAGGATTGTCTGTATTATTCACTGCGTGGGCTAAGTTTGTATACAAAAAGGATATAGAAAGATTCAAGCGATTCGCATGTGAAGTTATGGATGTAAAGAATATTTTAGGGGATGAGGAAATAGCATACGAAGGAATAATAAAATTAGAACAATTTTATAAAGAAATTGGTATGCCTACAACACTAAGAGAACTTGGAATATATGAAAAGGACTTTGAAAAAATAGCCTATAACTTCACTTTTAAGGGAACAAGGATAGTAAAAGATAGAGTAAATATTGGTTATGAAGAAGCGCTAGAAATCTTAAAACTTGCCAAATAAACATTTCAAAATGCTACTAGTTGTCAAAACTAGATATACTTATACGATGTACGGTGATATTTAGCAATCCAAACAATTAGATAAAGAATATTATAAAAAGCATAGCAAAAAATTAAAAAAGTTAAAAATAGGCCGATTTAAACGGCCTTTTTTGACGCTTTAAGTGTATGTATCGGTAAAATTATAGCACAGCAATTAAAAAAAGCCTAAAAATAAGCTTTAAATCGAATTTATGTGTAAAAGATTTCATTTTTAAAGAAATTGCATTTGCATAACATAGGTAAAACTAAAGAATATGAGAACACAAAAAGATGTAAACAAAGTAACAAAGAATAGATTCGGAAATAAACCGTCTTGATCATGAGTGAAAAGATTCTTTGTGTGATGTATATTATCAAATATATCTTTCAGATAAAGAGCAATAGGAATTCATTTTTAACCAAGTAAAATCGAACAGGTTTAATACACAGCAAGTCATAAAATTATAAGTTCATTGCTGAAAAAATCAAAAAAAAGAATAATATTTATTTTTAATAAAATAGCACAATAATCACATTTATTAATATAAGAAATTAAACAACGAATTTTATTATTTCAAAGTAAAACTAGTTTTAAAAACTAAATTATATGTTGTTAATATTAATAAAAACGTTTTAAAAAATACCACAATTAGTTTGTTCGCTCTAAAAAAACACAAAAATAAGAAACCAATACATGGTTAATGAATCGGCTTAAATCGATCATATAATTAGAAATAAATGATTAATTAATCCCAAAAGTAATATAAAGTTACTTTTTATAAAACATATATATAAATATATTCATAGACTTTAGCAGATAAGATGGTTTAAATCAAAAATAAAAGATTAATATAAAATTTTGCGGTTTATTAATTCATTTTTGTATATTTTATAACAATCGTATGAAATAATTGATAATCCATTATAGATAAATATTCAGGCTATAATTAAAACCTGATCATCAAATGCTAGTATATTATTGACCAATTTTAAACCTTTCAAAACTTATCTAGTATAAATAACTAGATAAAATATTAAGAATAAAAATATTGTTGCTTTTTTTAAACAAGATATTTTTTGAAATATTTCAAATTCTAAATGAGCAGTTATAAGAGATCCAGTTGGACAATTCTTGATGATTCATCGACTCGATTGCTGAAAATTAAAAGACTATAAATCTGCATAAATTCAACAAAACAGCTTAAATTCTAGCAAAATCATTTATTTTAACAGTTTTTGTTTTTGATTTTTGCCTAAAATAAAAAATCCTTAAAATTCAGATAAGTCAATTCTAAATTATTAAAGCTCAAATATCCGTTAACCACGGGCTTTTTTAGACTTTACTTAAAAACAACTTAAAAATAGTTATACACAATATCCACAATTATTTTGAATACGGCGCAGTTAACGTATATTATATTGGTTAACATAATATACATTATAGGAAGTTAATAATATTTAAGAAAGCCTTCTTTTTGCTTTAAATAAACGTAGTCAGGGACTATCTTGGATATGTTTATGGCCAACTTTCGACTTATACTTCTACTTTAAACTACATCATACACACCTTAAATGGCGTAGTTTAGTTTTGAAATCAAATCATTTTGAGGTTTCGAGAGGCGGATGAACGAGCATTTATGCGTAAATTTACATCTCAAACGCTTAAAAATGTGGTGTGTAAATATTTTCCCCATCTGTAATCACTTGACTGAACTTCTACTTCTTCTTTCACTGTTCGAGGCAAAGCGTTTCAGAAAACGTTTGGCACATAATGGTACTGAGTGCTATATCTACTGATATCTATATTTCTTATAATTTTAATCTTTTTTGATCTATTCAAATGCCTTTCATCTGTCTAGTCGAGATTTTTTACTCTGCTTTATATATATGAGCGCGCACGCGCGCGTATATGATAAGGCGCTTGTATAATAGCTTTATATCGCTCCAGAATGCCTTTTTTGAACATTTTAACAGTTCTTGTGATTAAAAATGCGTATCCACATACCAAAACGCTTATTTTTGAAACTTTTTAATTTGACGTTTTCTGCTTTGCTTTATAACTTACGTATGATATGTTTATTATAAAAAAATAAACTAGTCTTAAAAACTAGTTTGGTTTTGAAATATTAAAATTAAAAAACTCCCGCTATTCTTCAGGGGAGTTATAACTGTCTTCTGGAATGTAGTCCGCAAGAGTAAATTGTTTTACAATATCTTGCTTGTCGAACTTCTTACTATCCTTGAAAATTCTAGTCCATGTAGCAGATCTTCCAGTACCATTAGGTCTTATTTTGTTTTCGTCACGCAAACGCGTTAAAGTTCTATTGATTGTGGTTAGCGATGCATTTGGATTTAATTCTTGAATCATTTCTTTCGTAAATACATCTGGAACAACCTTTAATATTGAGTACTCAATCATGTTAGTTTTTTGGTTATTTGCGATTATTTCACGCTTGTTCATTGTAAGGTCAATTCTATTATAACAGTTGATCATTATCTTTCTTAAAAAGTTTGTTAAATAACTAACGTTTGGATAACCATCATGCCATCCATATTCTGACTTTGCAAGCACATCTTTAAACTCATCATAGTTGTTATAAAATTCTTCTAAAAATGATGTGAACCTAAATAATTCAAATCCATTTTTAAACAAAATTGCATATATTGCGAATATTCCTATTATCTCGTTTTCTTTATCAAATATCTCTTCCATCATATAATCTACAAAAAATGAAGCTATTATAGAAACTGTTTCATATTTTCTAGACTTGATTTTAGTGCTTAAACTTATAAGTAATTTATTCAAAATATCACGTGTATTGTATGTTTCTTCTTCGTAAACTAAGTTTCGTTGTACTTTTTTAGCATACTTTCTGAAGTTGATTTCTTTATCAAACAAAAGACGTCCGATGTTTAAAAATTGGTTTGGAAGTAAGTCGAACTCGTTTATATGCTCTTGTAGCCCTTTTATTATATATGCTGCACTTACAACCATATTCTCATCTTTGTTTTTAGGCTTTGCTTTGAGTTTCACAAGATTTTTATACCTAGAATCACTGACTTTTAAGTTTCTAGCTTTCATAATTGCGTTACAATCGTTTGTAATTACAGTTTGCTTAATTGACTCCATGTCCTTTTTTAAAGTTTCTTTATAATAAAAATCTTTACCTTTATGCTCGTATAAGTTAGCAATTACTTTAATACCTTCTTGGTCTATTTTTAGTTCGTCAAGGTTGTTTAAAGCACCTTTTAATTCTTCACTTTTATTCATTATTATCACCTCAATTCAAGTGATTTAATTATATATCAAATTGGTACTTTTCTCAAGAAAAAAAGCCGTTTGAACGGCTATTTCTCATAGAATATTGAACCACCAATAAATTCCTTTAAAATTGAATTGGATGGAATCCATTTTGGGTCTAATTCTTTAATGTATTTTAAAATGTTTATAAGTCTGTGGGCAACGAAGTATTCTAAAGAATCCTCTTTAACGCGTTTTAAGGCCTCTAGAGCAGGTTTTTTTAGAACCCCTAGTTCATAACTAAGTTCGGAATTAAAAACGAAATCTGCAAGCTCCTGGTACGGATAAATCCATTTAAATTCTCCTTTTCTTACTGAAGGCCACATCGATATAGTTTGAGTAGGGTCTGAATCACGTTCTCTATAGTCTCTTACAATCCTTCTTAGAAGGCGAACATCTGTCATGGATATAGGTGTTTCAGCATCTATATGAAGTTGAGATTGAGGAGCAATATAAATTTTATATTTACTGCTTGCAGGAATAGCTTTAGACATTTCATCATTTAATGCGTGAATTCCTTCAATCATTATAGGCTGATTTTTCTCAAGTCTTACAGTTTGTAAGTCTTCTCTTTGGCGAGTTTTAAAATTAAATAGTGGTAGTGTTACCTCTTCCCCTGTGATAAGTTTTACCATTTGATTGTTGAATAAATCAATATCAAGAGCATCAATGTGCTCATAATCAGGCTTATTTTCTTCATCTAAAGGATATCCATCGGTTTTATAATAATTATCTAAGGAAATCATTAAAGGCTTAATGCCAAGGGATAAAAGTTCTATTCGAAGTCTATTAGTGAAAGTTGTTTTACCACTTGATGAAGGCCCTGCGACACAAATGAGTTTTATATTTTCTATATCCTCTAAGATGTTGTTTCCTAATTTTGCAAGCATATTATTGTGCTTAGTTTCACATAAATTAATAAGTTCATTACCAAGTCCTTTTTCAACAAGTTTATTATATTCTGACACATATGCAGCCCCTGTAATGTTTCCCCACTTATTTGCGTCTTTTAATTGTTTTCCTAAAACATATTCATTTACAAAAGGCGGAATATCTCCACCAATTTCAGGTCTAGGATATTGGATTATTACACCTGGTGAATAAAGTGTTATTCTATATTTAGTAAGAAATGCGGTAGATGGAACTAGGTAATTATGCATATAATTATAATAACCATTTAACTCATATAAATGAGCAGTATTTTGAACTCTATATTCTAAAAGATCGGTTTTTGTTTTTAAACCTTGTTTAGCATATATTTCCCTAGCTTCATCCTTTGATAATATAATTCTGTTTATCGGTAAATCTTTTTTTACTATTTCTTCTATTTTTTTGTTTATTTTATCTACAAATAGAAAGTCAATTGGATCACTTACACCAAGAGGTTGAGCAAATATGCTCCTTGACATTGAGTAGTTATATATAACCTTACTGTTAGGATAAAGTTCATGTAAAGCATATGCAAATAAGTACCTTAAAGATGCTTGATAAACGTAAGCTGCATCTGTATTTGTTAGGTCTAAAAAGTTTATTTTAGAATCTTTATTAACCACAAAATTAAGTTCATAAAGTTTGTTATTAATGCTTGCGCACATATAAGTCCTATAATCATTAGGCTTAAATTTTTTTAATATATCTATTATTTTTGTTCCATTTTTAAATTCTTTTTTTGAATTAAAAGCTTCTATAATCATTATTCATCTTCATCAATATATTGACTACATCCTCCATATATCTTTTTCAAATATAAAATAATTTTAATAGCAAAATCATACAATATCGCTTATTTCATTTACTTATTTTGTGAATTGCAGCATTTAGTTTCCTAAACTAAGTGCATTTTGAAATATTAAAATTATTTAATTAATTATATCACACAACCTTTATTAAGATAATTGAATTGAAAAAATAAGACTCTTTTGAAGTAATTATCCACTGATGTATTGTTTCGTATTATATAATTTGTTTTTAATTAGAATTTAAAATATTTATTTATATTTTTAACATAGTTTTTAAAACGAGATTGCTTTTGAAATGAAAAAAGGAGCCTAAGCCCCCTCTTATTCATAATCATTATGTGTAAATTTTCGCCTATATATTTCTTTTTTTATCAAAAGAACAAAACATATTATTGATACTAATAAAATCATTGAATATATAATAATTCCTAGTAAAAATGCACCATTATAATCTTTTTTTAACTTCAAAGAATAGAAAACGATATTATAAATAGACCAAACACAAATAACTAAAACTATTAAATATTTACAAATCCTATAAATTTTAGTTTTCATCTTCATCATCTCCAAATAATTTAACTGACTTATATGGAATATCATCATTATTCTTTTTCTTTTTTACAATTGTAGATGTTTTAGATTCAATAACTATAGAATCCTTAGTTTCTTTTATATTAACTTTTGCTTTTTTTACATCGTTTGATGGTTCTATAGCATCTTCTTTATTTGCGCTTGAAAGTATTGCGTCTAAATCCGAAATTACTGATTTTGTTGATTTAGTATTAGCTTTTATCTGAGTATTTTGTGAGTCATCATTATCAAATAAAGTTAAATCAGAATTGTTTTCTAATAGATATGTATCATCTATTGTAGGATCTTGGATTTTTGGCTTATTAAGAATTAATTGCTTGGGTATTCCAAGGCCTTCTTTTAAGATTTGTTTTCCAGCATCAGCTGCATTATATTTAAAGTCAAATACATTTAATGTATCATTTCCATTTGAGTATACAACATTTAATGCTACATTTTCTTTATATTGATTCGGTGAAAGTTTTTTAGCATCCACTAATTCATGTGGGTTAGACTTAACTTTCTTAATAACAGCTGTACTACTGCGACCTCTAGATGATAAATTCAATTCCATTACTTTTATTCTCTTTATATATCCTCTTGATGTTAAAAGTAAGATGTCATCATCTTTATTTGCGTAAAATGATGATACTACATAATCATTTGGTTTTAATTTAAGAGATTTTATACCTGAAGCAGATGTTCCATACATTGGCACATCAAGTGCTCTATACCTTATAACTTCACAATCCTTAGTTGCGCAAATTATTTCAAGTGGTTTTGCACTTATATCAACAGATACTAGTTCATCACCTTCTGATAATTTAACACATTTAACTGCTTTACTCCAACGTTTAAGTTCAAACCCAGATAGGATTGTTTGTTTAATTAATCCTTCCTTTGTTGCAAGAAGTAATGTTAAGTTCTCACTAAATGAATTTATTTTAATTACGCTAATGAATTTTTCATTAGGAACTATAGTTATAAGATTGTTTATAAACATTCCTACATCTTTAGCCTTACATTCATCTATTTTATATACTGGTAGTGAACAATAATTTCCACCATTGCTAAAGAGTAGTAGTGTATCTAGCGTTGAAACTTCTTCACTAAATAATACTGCATCATTTTGTTTAATATTATTGTTTACAGACATTTGCCAAGCTTTTAATGAAATACGTTTTACATATCCATCTCTTGTGATAATTACATGCACGTTTTCTTTTGAAATAAGGTCTGTTTCATCAACTTTTAAATCTGATACTTCATTCTTAATTTCAGTTCTTCTTTCTTGGTTAATATCTTTACCCATTTCTATTAAATCATGTTTGATTTTCTTTAATAATTTGCTCTCAGATGAAAGAATTTCATTATATTCTTTAATGTTTGCGTTTAAAGTATTATGTTCTTCTTCTAATGAGACAACATCAGTATTAGATAATCTATAAAGTTGCATTGTAATAATAGCTTCAGCTTGACGCTCAGTAAATTCAAATTTATCAATTAAATTTTGTTTAGCATCAGCTCTATTCTTTGATTGTCTGATTGTAGAAATAACTTCATCTAAAATAGAAACCATTCGAATAAGTCCATCTACTACTTCTAGGCGTTGTGTGTCACGTGCTTTATCAAATCCAATTTTGTTTGTAAATACTTCTTTTTGATGGTCAATATATGCCTCAAGTATTTTTAAAAGACCAATTCGCTCTGGTCTTCTATCATGGATTACAACCATGTTATACCTTAGATTTATTTGAAGGTCAGTATTCTTTAATAAATAATTCATTATTGCTTGAGCTGCAGCACCTTTTTTAAGATCTATTGCGATTCTAAGTCCAGTTCTATCTGATTCATCTCGAACTTCTAGTACATCTTCAACCTTATGATCAATACGTAATTGCTCAATACGTTCAACTATTTTCGATTTATTTGTATCATATGGTATTTCTGTTATAACAATTCTTTTTTGATCTTTTGAAATGTCTTCAAAATCATATCTACATCTTACAATAACCGAACCAGAACCCGTATTAAATGCTTCTCTAATACCATCTAGTCCTTCAATAATTCCACCTGTTGGAAAATCTGGTCCTGGGATTATTTTAAGTGCTTCATCAAGGCTCATATTTGGATTATCAATTTTAGCGATTATAACGTTTATAACCTCAGTTAAATTGTGGGTTGGTATATAAGTCGCAAAACCTGATGAAATACCCATAGCACCATTTACAAGAAGATTTGGGAATAGACCTGGTAAAACTGTTGGCTCCATTTCTTCTTCATCAAAGTTTGGCACAAAAGGTACAGTATTTTTATCTATATCTTTTAATAAATAATCAGCATTTTTAGAAAGCCTTGCTTCTGTATAACGCATTGCAGCAGCGCCGTCTCCATCAATTGAACCATTATTTCCATGCATGTCTATTAAAGTTACACCCATTTTCCATGATTGTGATAGATGGACCATCGCGTCATAGATAGATGAATCTCCGTGTGGGTGATATTTACCCATTACTTCTCCGACTATTCTTGCGGATTTCTTATATGGAGACTTAGATGTAATCCCCATCTTATTCATTCCGTATAAAATACGACGTTGAACAGGCTTTAAACCATCTCTTACATCAGGAATAGCACGGTCTTGAATAATATATTTTGAATAACGTCCAAATCTATCGCCAATTACATCTTCAAGTTTTTCATATTCAAATGTTTCTTGCATGTAATTATCTAATTTCTTTTTAATATCTGCCATTATTCATCACCTTCACTTTCCTCAAGTGTGAATGAAACGTGTTTTTCAAGCCAATTTCTTCTTCTTTCAGGATTATCTCCCATAAGAATTTCTACTTGTTCTTCAGCTTCATTTTCATCTTCAATTCCAACTTTTATTAAGCTTCTTGTTTCAGGGTTCATTGTAGTATCCCAAAGTTGTTCAGCACTCATTTCACCTAGTCCTTTAAATCTTTGGACCATATAGTTAGTACATCCTTTAGTTATCTTTGCTAATTCTTCATTTGTCCAAGCATATATGATTTCTTCTTTTTTACCTCTTTTTGTTATTTTAAATAGAGGTGGTCTTGCGATATATACTCTTCCTGCTTCAATCATTGGTTTCATATATCTAAAGAAGAATGTTAAAAGTAGAACTTGAATATGCGCTCCATCGTCATCGGCATCGGTCATTATAATGATTTTTGCATAATTGCTTTTTTTGATATCAAAAGATTCTCCATAATCGGCACCAATTGTATAAATCATTGTCGCAAGTTCTTGATTTTGCAATGCTGCTTCTTGAGCTTTCTTTTCAGTGTTTAAAACTTTACCGCGAAGTGGAAGTATAGCTTGAAAGCGTCTATCTCTTCCGTTCTTTGCAGAACCTCCGGCAGAATCTCCCTCTACTAAAAATAATTCATTTATTTCTTTATTTTTTGCTTGAGCCGGCGCAAGTTTTCCGGATAGATTCACTTCTTTTTTATCTTTTTTAAGATTTAATGCATCTTTTCTTGCTTTTCTTGCGGCTTCTCTAGCGCGAGAATTTAAAAGTGCGCGTGAAATTACAGCCTCAGCAAATGCTTTATTTTCAAGCAAGTAAAAAGACATTTTTTCGTATAATACGCTATCTACTACAACTTTTGCTGAAGGTGTTCCAAGTTTACCTTTAGTTTGTCCTTCAAATTCTAGAAGTTCTTCATTAATTCTTACATTTAAAACTGTAGTCATTGAACATCTTAAATCTGCACCATCAAGGTTAGGATCCTTGTCCTTTAGAAGGTTGAATTTTCTTGCATAATCATTAAATGACTTTGTAAGGGCAGTTTTATAACCAACTTCATGAGTACCACCATCTCTTGTTCTTACATTGTTTGCAAAAGAAATTAAAGTTTCATCGTACTCTTCAATAAATTGAAGTGCACATTCCACCTCAATTCCATCAACTTTACCTTCAAAAAAAGCAACGGGGAATGCACTATGTTTGTTTTGATTTAAAAATGTAACATATTCTGAAATACCATTTTCATAATAAAATTCTTCAGTTTTAGATGTTCTATGATCAATTAAGATCATCTTTAATCCTTTAATTAAGAATGCACTTTCTCTAATACGCTCTTTAATTGTGTCATATGAAAAAATTGTTGTTGTAAATATTTCAGGATCGGGTTTAAATTTAACCGTAGTACCAGTTCTTCTAGTATTACCAATAACCTTAGCTTTAGTCTTTACATGACCACCATTTTCAAATTCAATTTCATGAATTTCGCCATCTCTATATGATAAGACATCCATATATGTTGATAAAGCATTAACAACAGAAGATCCTACACCATGTAATCCTCCTGAGACTTTATATCCACCATCTTCAGAAAATTTTCCTCCAGCATGAAGTTTAGTATAAATTATTTCCATAGTATTTTTTCCAGTCGCATGCATACCACATGGAACACCACGCCCATTATCAATTACTGTTATCGAATTATCTTTTCCAATTTCAACAGTAACTTCCTTACCATATCCTGCTAAAGCTTCATCAATAGCATTATCCACTATTTCCCAAACTAAATGATGTAATCCTCTAGCATCAGTAGACCCAATATACATTCCAGGTCTTTTTCTTACAGCTTCTAGTCCTTCTAATATTTGAATTGAACTATCATCATATTTTAAAGCCATTTTTACACACCCTTTTTAACAAATATAATAAAATATTATCATAATTTAAAATAATATTAAATATATTTATTGTTTTTTTCAAAAAGAAAAAAATATGATTTGTATTCACAAAAGATTTTTTGTATAATTTTAAGTGGTAATGAGGTTTTAATATGATTTATACATCTTTTACGCAAAATATAATATTAACCATATTAATGATAATAGTAGCTTATTTTATTGGAGCTATACCAAACGGATTAATTATTGGTAAAAAATTTAAAGGTATTGATATTAGAGATTATGGTTCAGGTAATATAGGTACAACAAATTCAATAAGAATTCTTGGAAAAAAACTAGGGTATTTTGTATTTTTACTTGATGTTTTAAAAGGAATGCTTGTTATATTTTTAGTAAGATTTATTTTAGAGCCCTTAAATGTTATGGATACAAAAGTTCCATATATAGTTTATGGTGTATCATCAATTTTGGGACATGCATTTAGTATTTTCTTAAAATTTAAAGGTGGTAAAAGTGTAGCGACATCACTTGGTGTTGTATTAATTCTAACTCCAGTTCCTGCCATAAGTTGTCTTGTAGTATTCTTTATTGTCTTAGTACTTACAGGTTATGTTTGTTTATGCTCATCGTTTGCGGCAATCACTGTAGTTATTGTCTCATGGATACTATACGGATTTGGATTTAATAAGGGATGGATTTTAGAAAAAGTTCCACTATATGTTTGCATAATATATACTATAATAGCAGCGTTCTTAATATATAAACATAAATCAAATTTTAAAAGACTTTTAAATGGTACAGAAAACAGTTTTAAAAAGAAAAAGAAATTAAATACTGAAGAAAAAAAATAAAAGCCCCTAAAGAAATCGTTAGGGGTTTATTTTTAATTATTTATTTTGTTCGTAAGACTTCATAACAGCTCTTACTTGCTTTTCAGAAGGTGTTCTTCCCATTTGTTTAAACATAGCTCTTATTTGAGCTTCATTGATAGGTGGATTTTTCTTTAAGTAACGTTTAAATACTATTCTAGAAATTACAAATCCTAAGATTGCGCCTAAAATCAAACATACAACCATTCCTACAATTCCTTGCCAAACTTTCATTCCACTTAATACAATAAATAATGACATATTATACACTCCTTAACACTTCTATATTTTATATTATTAATTTATATAATTCAATCTTTTTTTAATTATAAACTGCAATTAATTCTTTAATATTAACCTTTACAAGAAAAATCTTAAATGATATAATTTACTTAGCAAAAGGAGGATATTTGCTTATGCCAAGAAAAGTAGATGACTCATCTTGCATCTCTTGTGGAACTTGTACTGGAGAATGTCCAGTAGGAGCTATCACACTTGATGGTACTGCTCATGTAAATCCAGATCAATGTATCGATTGTGGTGCTTGTGAAGCTGCATGTCCAGTAGGTGCAATTTCTGAGGAATAAAAGATTAAAGGTGTGTATATCACACCTTTTTCTTTTATAATATTTTATTTAGAAACAAATAATTTTTATTTTTTCATAAAACAGCTAATAAATGTTAAAGTTGAAACAGTTCTCTTCAACAAAATAGTTCAACATATTTACTATAAATTTAATAAAAAACATTTGAAATACAAATGTTTAATTTAAAACATAATAATTCAAATGTTATTTTATATCTTATTCAGTTGGAGTAGTTGCTTCTGGCTTTTTAACATTAGGTAAAGTATCTATTGATGTAGTACCAAAATCAGTAAAAATTTGACTAGCCTTAATTTCGTATCCGTATAATTTTCCGCTAAATGTAATTTCTGCTTTTACAAGGCTTCCATCCTTAAACATTAAGGCTTCATTATAAGTAAGTCCATCTGCTTCTTGATTATATTCATACATATTTGATTTTGAGTTAAACTTAAATTCGCTAAGTGAAGATCTTTCAATCGCACTATATTCAAAAAATTCATATTGGCTAGTACTTGTACCAAATTCATAAGCACTAATCTCCCATATTATCCATTCACTACCACTAGATTGATATTGAAAATATCTATCTTCTTCGTGAGAATAAATAATAGTCGTAGAATCATGCTCAAACTTAAAAATATTTTCTGTGACGTATAAATTTTCACTTAAATTCTGTCCAGCTGCTGTTCCTTGTGACTTGCATGTATAATTTGTAATATTTGATAGTGCTATATTTTCTTGTTCAGAATCAATCATATACATTGCATCATCCTTAGTATAATCTTTACCACATGAAGCTAAAGTCAAACCAGCACTTGCAGAAACTAATATACTTAAAATTAATATATATATATA
>CAVGEZ010000040.1:0-16100 GCA_963628445.1 uncultured Eubacteriales bacterium | reverse complement strand
CTTTTTAAGTTTTTGGCACTAAACCCTTGACAGTGCAAACTTAAAATTATATAATTAATTTGCACTTAGGAAATGAGTGTGCTAAATGAGGTGATGTGAGTGTTAACAAATAGACAAAAGCTAATACTTAAAGCTATTGTTGAAGAATACATTAGAACAAGCGAACCAGTTGGTTCTAAGACTTTAACACAAAATCCTAATCTTCAATGTTCAAGTGCTACTATCAGATATGATATGCAAGAACTAGAAGAAAATGGATACTTAGAAAAAACACATACATCATCAGGTAGAATTCCTTCTGAACTTGGTTTTAAGTTTTATGTTGAAAACTTAATAACCCGTGATGAAGATACTGCAAAAGTATTTCCGTTGATTGATCAAATTATTAATGATCCTTTTAGAGAACTAGAAGAAAAGATTAAAGAAATAGTAAATATTACAAGTCTTTATTCTGGATATATAAGTGCAATCTTAGGATCAAGTGCTAATTATCAAACAGTTAAGAAAATGGAAATTGTACCACTAGATAATAAATCATGTGTTTTACTTATTGTTACAAATGGTGGTAAGGTTCAATCTCAAACTATCAAAGTACCTGAAGGGTACAAAGTAGAAGATCTACTAAGATTAATTGATATGTTTGATAATGCAATGTATGATAGATCAATATTAGAAATTAATGAAGTATTAACTAAGGAAGCTAAGAAGCCTAGAATCCGTAAGATGGTAGATTTTAGGGATGATATATTAAACTTCTTAATAAAAGCTTTCTCTAGATTTGAAGAATCAGAATTCTATCAATGTGGTTTAACAAAAATATTTGAACAACCTGAATTTAAGAATCATGATGCTATTGAATCTTTAATCAAGATGATTGATGAAGGATCAATTAGAAAACTTCTTAAACAATCAGGTGGTGGTTTAACTGTAAGAGTTGGCAGTGATAACGTAGACGAAAACTTAAAGAATTGTTCTATAGTTTCAATGCCTTACTCAATGGATGTAAATGAATATGGTGTCTTGTGCATTATAGGACCTATCCGTATGAATTACTCAAAAGTATTCCCTTTGATAGAGTATGCCGCAAGCGGAATTGGAAAACTATATAAAAAGGAGTAAGTGATAATGGTGGAAAATACTGAGGAAGTAGTTAAAGATGAAACTTTAAAATCTACTGAAGAAACTAAGGTTGAAGAAACTGAAAAAGTAGAAGCTAAAGAAGAATCTTTAAAAACAGAAGATTCACATAAGAGTAAAAAAGAAGAAAAAAAGATTAAGAAATCTGCTCAAGAAGTTGAAATAGAAAAACTTAAGGCTAAGATTAAAGAACTTGAGGATAAGCAAAAAGCTGACGCTGAAAGTTACTTGGCTGCAAGAGCTGATTTAGACAATATTAGAAAGAGACTATTTGAACAATCTAAGGAAGATAGAAAATATGCTTCTCAAGGACTTGTTTCAGATTTAGTCGCACCTGTTGATATGCTTGTGAAAGTTATCAACGGAACAACAAATCCAACACCTGAGGTTCAAAACTTCTTGTTTGGATTTAAGATGATTAGTGAGCAATTACTTCAAGCTTTGCAAAATGATGGCTTAAAAGAAATTAAGGCATTAGGTGAAGAGTTTGATGCAAAGTATATGCAAGCTATGTCAAAAGAGAAAAAAGATGGTGTCGAACCTAATAAAGTAATCGAAGTATTACAAACAGGTTATATGTATAAAGACCATTTACTTAGACCAGCAATGGTAAAAGTATCAGAATAAAAAAGGAGATTTGATTATTATGGCAAAAGTTATAGGTATTGATTTAGGTACAACAAACAGCTGCGTTGCTGTTATGGAAAACGGACAATCTAAGGTTATCCCAAACGCTGAAGGTGGAAGAACAACTCCATCTGTTGTAGCGTTCAAAAATGGTGAAATTATCGTTGGTGATGCTGCTAAGCGTCAAATGGTAACTAACCCAAACACAATTTATTCAATTAAGCGTCATATGGGTGAAGTTGGATATACTGTTGAAGTTGAAGGAAAGAAGTATACTCCACAAGAAATTTCAGCTATGATTCTTCAAAACTTAAAGAAGTCTGCTGAAGACTATTTAGGTGAAAAGGTTGAAAAAGCTGTAATCACAGTTCCAGCTTACTTCAACGATGCTCAAAGACAAGCTACTAAGGATGCAGGTAAGATTGCAGGTCTTGATGTAATTCGTATCATCAATGAACCAACTGCTTCATCACTTGCTTATGGTATTGATAAGACTGACAAGGAACAAACTGTATTAGTATTCGACCTTGGTGGTGGTACATTCGACGTTTCAATCTTAAGCCTAGCTGATGGTACATTCGAAGTATTATCAACAGCTGGTGACACATTCCTAGGTGGAGACGATTTCGACCACGCTATCATGAATTGGTTAGCTGATGAATTTAAGAAGGAAAATGGTATTGACCTATTAAAGGACAATATGGCTAAACAAAGATTAAAAGATGCATCAGAACAAGCTAAGAAGGAATTATCTAGCCAAACTAGCACAACAATTTCTTTACCATTCATTTCAATGGGTGCTGCTGGTCCTCTTCATATTCAAAAGACATTAACTCGTGATATGTTCAACAGCTTAACTCGTGATCTTGTTGAACGTTGCTTACAACCAGTTAAGAGAGCATTATCAGATGCTAAATTAACTACAAATGACATTGATTCAGTATTACTAGTAGGTGGATCTACTCGTATTCCAGCTGTTCAAGATTTAGTAAGAAAAGAATTAGGTAAGGAACCTAATAAGTCAGTTAACCCAGATGAAGCTGTAGCTATGGGTGCTGCAATTCAAGCAGGTGTATTAACTGGTACTGTTAAGGATGTATTATTACTTGACGTTACACCACTTTCACTTGGTATTGAAACTATGGGTGGAGTATTCACTAAGTTAATCGATAGAAATACTACAATTCCATGTTCTAAGAGCCAAATCTTCTCAACTGCTGCTGACAATCAACCAGCTGTAGACATTCATGTTCTACAAGGTGAAAGACCAATGGCTGCTGACAACAAGAGTTTAGGTCAATTCCAACTTGATGGTATTGCACCAGCTCCTAGAGGAGTTCCTCAAATCGAAGTTAAGTTTGACATTGACTCAAACGGTATCGTTCACGTATCAGCTAAGGATTTAGGTACTGGTAAGGAACAAAAGATCACTATTCAAAACAATGGTTCATTATCTGAGGAAGAAATCAACCGTATGGTTCGTGAAGCTCAAGAAAATGCTGAAGCTGACAAGAAGCGTAAGGACCAAGCTGACACAGTTAATGAATGCAACAACTTAATCTTCCAAGTTAAGAAGAGCTTAGATGAATTAAAGGGTGTTACTGATGATGAAAAGAAGAACATTACATCATTATGCGATGATCTTCAAAAGTCAATTGACGCTAACGACTTAGATGGTATGAAGTCTAAGAAGGAAACTTTACAAAAGGCTGCTCAAGACTTAGCTACTAGAGTTTACCAACAAAACGCTCAAGCTCAAGGTGGTAACGATAACAATAATTCAAATGGTTCAAGTGAATCAAGCGATAAGAAAGATGATAATGTAGTTGACGCTGACTTCTCAGATGTTCAATAATAAATAAAAAAATTAGAGGGCTTTGTCCCTCTAGTTTTTGATGTATAAAAGAGGTGTTCGTATGGCTGATAAGAGAGATTATTATGATGTGCTTGGTGTATCTAAGACTGCATCAGACGATGAAATAAAGAAAGCATATAGAAAATTAGCACGTCAATATCACCCTGACGTAAATAAGGAACCAGACGCTGAAACTAAGTTTGCGGAAATTAATGAAGCATACGGTGTTTTATCAGATAAGGATAAGAGAGCTCGTTATGACCAATACGGATTTAACGATCCAACTCAAGGTTTCGGCGGAAGTGGTGCTAGTGGATTCGGTGAAGGATTCTCAGGCTTTGGCGGATTTGAAGATATCTTCTCAAGTTTCTTTGGCGGAGGTAGTTCACGTTCTCAAGGAAATAGAAGTACTAAAGGTAAAGATGTTGAGAAGAGCATGAAGATTACATTCGATGAAGCAGTTCATGGATGTAAGAAGATAATTAGAGTAAATACTGATGAAACATGTACTTGTTGCGGTGGAACTGGTGCTTATTCTAAGAATGATATTCATACTTGTTCACAATGTAATGGTACAGGATATGTATTCGTACAACAAAGAACAATGTTTGGCGTAGCACGTACTCAAACTGTTTGTCCTAAGTGTAAAGGTAAAGGTAAACAAATCGATAAGGTTTGTCCTGAATGTAATGGAGCAGGTAAGATCCGTAAGGCTAAAGACATTACAATCACAATTCCAGAAGGTATTGATGATGGAATGACTTTACGTGTAGAAGGTAAGGGCATGGCTGGTGACAATGGTGGTCCAGCAGGAGACTTATATATTACATTTAATGTAGAACCTCATAAGGTATTCCGTCGTGACGGTAACGACATTGAAATGGATGCACCTATTTCATTTACTGAAGCATGTCTTGGTACAACACTAGACGTTCCTACAATTAATGAAACTGTTTCAGTTAAGATTCCTAAGGGTATTCAATCTGGTACTAAGCTTCGTTTAAGAGGTAAAGGTGTAAAGGACCCTAAGAGTAGTATGAGAGGAGATCAATACATTGTTGTCAAGATTGAAACTCCATCTAACTTAACTAGTGAACAAGAAGAACTTCTAAAGAAGTTTGATGAATCTTATAAGAAACAATCTAAGAAATCTCCATGGGAGAAATTCAGAGATTTATTTAATAAGAAATAATCTAAATTGGTATAGTGATAAAAAACTATACCAATTTTTTTCTGACACTTTAATTTTGATTTGTTTCGTGTTATAATTTTTGCATAAAATGTCAAAAGGAGCAATTATCATGGCAGAAACTTTAAAAAAAGAAGAACAAGAAGAATTAGTTAGTGTAGACATTACTAATGAAGAACAAATTGAAGAAAGTGTAAATACAGAACCAAAGGAATATGAAAAGCTTTTATTTGCTGATGAAGCTCGTTTAAAAGTTGTAAAGGCTAAGAAGCTTATTCAAATGGGTCTATTCTATCAAAATAAGTTAAAACCAGAAGAAATCAATTTCAATCAACTTAAGAAGTTAGAATATGCAAAGAAGTATAAAGATCATATTCTATATGAAAGAGTAACAGATAAGACTCTTTTCTATATCCTTCCTTTAACTGAAGAATCTAAAACAGGTAGTAAGACAATTTATGCTTATGACGTTGTAGAACTTGATAATGTAGATGATGCAACTTATGAAAAGTTAGTTAATGCACATTCTCATGAAGGTAATACTGTTTTAACAAGTTTATATGTATGTGCATGGGCCTTCACTATTTTAACTTTAATCGCTACAATTTTCTCAGTATTCTATATTGTTACAGGTGAAGCATCATCAAGTGGTGCAACAGTAAACTTCTTTGTAGCACTATTCTATTACAATTCTCAAAATCTAGGGCTTTTAGCTTCTAGTATTGCATTACTTGTAATTTCATTCTTACTAAAGAAAAATCACGATAATAATAAATAGGTATATTTATGCAACAATATTTTGTTAATAAAGAGGATTTAGAAAATAATATTATAACTGGTGACGATGTATTTCATATATCAAATGTAATGCGTTTTAAACCAGGTGTTAAAATTATTGTAACTGACGAAACTACAATGTATCTTGCCTCTATTGTTGAAATTAACAAAACATGTGTTAAAATATCTAAAGATGAGGTAATTCAAAAAGAAAGTGAATTACCTTTTTTAATTGATATATATCAAGGTTATCCTAAAGGTGATAAGCTTGATGACATATGTAAACATTCAACAGAGCTTGGTGTAAATAAAGTTTTTGCAGTAAATATGAAGCGTTCTATTGTGAAAATAGATGAAAAGAAGAAAGATACAAAATCGATAAGATACAATAAGATTATGAAAGAAGCTAGTGAACAAAGCCATAGAGTTCGCTTAGCTAAATTTGGTGGAATAGTTGATTTAAAAAGAATAGACTTTTCTAGTTATGACGCACTTATTTTAGCCTTTGAAGAAAGTGCTAAAGAAGGAGAGGCGTCAATGTTTAAACAAACTATTACATCTTTGAGTATTGGCTCTAAGGTTGCTATTCTAATCGGTCCTGAAGGTGGAGTTGATTTAGATGAGGTGGAATATTTAAAAGAAAAGGGATTTAAATTATGTGGTTTAGGTCCTAGAATTTTAAGAACAGAAACAGCCTCTTTATATGCACTTAGTGCAATTTCTTATGAAAGTGAGTTGAAATAATGCCAAAGATTGGTTTTATTACCCTTGGTTGTAAAGTTAATATTTATGAATCTAACGCGTTAGCCGATGAATTTAAGAAACTAGGATATCAAGTTGTTGATGGAGATGTAGCTGACGCATACATTATAAACACTTGTTCAGTAACAAATCAAGCCGATGCTAAATCAAGAAAGATGATTAGACATGCTAGATCACTAAATCCTAATGCAGTAGTTTGTGCTATGGGTTGTTACACTCAAAGCCATGCAGAAGAGGCTAGAAAATTACTTGAAGCTGATATTTTAATTGGTACTGGTAATAAGAAGGCTAGTGTTGAATTAATTGATAAGATGGTTAAAGAGAGTTCTCGCGAACGTGTAGATTTAATTTTAAAAGAGCGTTCTCAAAAAGACTATGAGAATTTAGAAGTAACTGAATTTGATCACGCAAGAGCTTTCTTAAAAATAGAAGATGGATGTTCTAACTTTTGTTCTTATTGCATAATTCCTTATGCAAGAGGACCAGTTAGATCAAAACGTCATGGTCTTGTTTTAAAAGAAGAAGCTGAAGTAATAAAGCTTGGTTATACTGAAATAGTATTATCAGGAATTCATATTGGTGCATATTCTGATGGAGCAGAATATCATTTAAAAGATTTAATTAAAGATATGATTGAAGTTCCTGGCCTATCAAGAATAAGAATTTCATCAATTGAGATTAATGAAGTAAATGATGATATTATCTCTATTATGGCAAGTACTGATAAGATAGCTGATCATATCCATCTTCCTCTTCAAGCTGGAAGCGATAAGATTCTAAAGCTTATGAATAGACACTACGATACAAAGAAGTTTATGGATAGAGTGAATAAGATTAGAGAAGCTCGTCCTAATATAAGTCTTACAACAGATGTAATTGTGGGATTCCCTGGTGAGACTGATGAAGACTTTGAAGATTGTTATAACTTTATAAAAGAAGTTGGCTTCTCAGAACTTCATGTCTTCCCATATTCAAAGCGAGAAGGAACTCCTGCTGCTTCAATGAAAGAACAAGTAGATGGTAATGTAAAGAAAGCACGTGTTAAACGATTACTTGATTTATCTAAAGAATTGTGGATAGATTATACTAGTAAGTTTGTTGGGACTATTCAAGAAGTAATAGTTGAAACAAAATATGGTGATGATTATGTTATAGGTCACTCATCAAATTATTTAAAGGTATTACTTCCTTGTGACTTGTCTTTATTAAGACATAGAGTGAAAGTTAAGATTACTAGCCAAGAAGGCGAATACGTACATGCAGAAATCCTAGAAGATTTAGATAAGGGATTAATATTTTAAAGTTGAAGGTTTTTAAAGCAATTGCTTTAGAAACTTTTTTCTTTACACAACTTTTTCACAAAATAAAAAAAATAATTGATATAATATAATTATAAAAGTACTTGAGTACTTGTAGGAGGTATATATACATGGAAAAAGATATAAATGAAGAAATTGAAGTAAATGAAGGTTATCAACAAGTTAAGAATAGATTAATTGCTGCATTGACACACTTGGATCAAGATACTGATGGTATTAATAATAACATTGTACCTTTATTTAGAGCAGGAAAAAGATATAGTAATCAAATCGAGCAATTAGCTGATGATGAGATCTTAAATCTTTTAACAATATATGATGAGGATCTAGCTAAAGATGGATTTAGCGTTTCTATTGATAAAGATGGATATATTACTAAAGTTAGCCAAAGACTTGAAAAATATCAAAACTTTGAAGTTAATAAGCATCTTTTAAAAGAACAATTATTAACAAATAAAACTAAAGCATTCAATGATTCAGGTATTTCATGTAAAACAAATGAAATAAATGATATATTAAATATTAGTAAAGATGATATAAATAACATCAAAGTATTTGATATGTTAGATGAAGAGGAATATCAAAAATTCTATAAAAAATACTTAGATAAATATTTAAGTATGTTAAAAGAAAAGAATGATATTAAAATGTTTACAGAAGAGGGACATTCTGTTAAACAAACTTTAAATGATTTTGATAATTATATTAAAGATCTTGTTTCATATGAACTTAATAGTGTAGAAGATGAGCCTGTTGAACTTCCTCTCTTTGGTGGATTAAATAGAGGTGATGTTAGAGCTCGTGTAAGTTATTATTTTGAACCACTTGGAAGTATTAAAACAGATAGACTATTCCATCAAAATAATCATCTAGACTTAATTAAGCAATTAAGTCTTGATGATAAGAAAAAACTTGTAGCTACATGTACAGAGCATGTTCAAAGTTTAGTAGAAAATTATAAAAATAGAATTAATCCAAGTCAAAATGAAAAGATTGGTTTATTACTTAATGCAAGAGAATACATCACTGCAAGTGAAAAAGCATTTAAATCTTATAATTGGTTAAAAAGACTAATTAATAAGGATAACTGTAAAGCATTTAGAGATGAAAGAGTACGTTTAATAGATAGTATTTCTAAAGCTACAGATTTATCTGTAAAAGATTGTGAATTGTTCTTTAAGAATACTAAACCTAATATTAGTTATAAAGGTAATGTATATAACTATAATACTTTATTTATTAATTCTAAGAACTTTGAAGATAATTTAAACGGTTTTTATAAAGATGAAGCTGAGCACAAATTAAATATTAATGTTGATATTGATAAAGATTATGGTGCAAACTTTAAAAACGTAGAAGTTAATGAAGAATTAAAGAAAGATAAGGATTTAAATTCTAGTAGATAATATTCAGTAAGAATATAGAGAAGAGGACTATTATGCCGAAATATTTAGATGTAAAAAAGAAAGTAATAGATACTTATATCAAAAATAAAGAAGCACTTGAAGAAGCACAAAAACTAGTTGGCAATGCTGATATAGATAAGTCTATAGCTGCAGAAGCTAAGGTTGAACTTTATAAAGATACTTTAAGAACTGAATATAAAGGATTAGTTAATCTATTTAGAGTAATATGTTCTCATCTAACTAAAGATGAATTTAAAGCTCTTGAGGCAAAGTTCATCGAGATGGGGGACAAAGAAAAGTTAAATAGAATTAAATCGAATGTGGTTTTAACTAATAAAAAATATAAAGGAATGAAACCTGAAGAACTAGATTTATCTATGATCTATACTAATCTTAGTTCAGGATATTTCCATGATGATATTATTAATTATATCGATCTCGTAACAAATTTCGTAGGAGAAGAAAGATGTGATGAACTTGCTGAAGAGATCTTATCATATGATCCGGTTGAAGAAAGTTATGTTCACGATTTTGAACAAGATATCAATAAGTCTAAAACACAATTAAGTGTTTCAGACTTATCTGAAGAAGATAAGAAGAAATTTAGTGATATACTAGATGAAATTAATGAGCTTGAATATGTTTCAAAACCACAAAGTGATGAACTTGAAACAAATCTTGCAGGTTTAAATGTTAAGCGTATCAGAACTCATGTAAACAATTATGTTAAAAACAATAAAAATTTAAGTCAATATATTCAAACTCAAGAGAAAGGTGAAGCTTTATATAAGGATTCATTAATTGGTAATGAAGAGGCAATTAAATCACTTGATAGACATAGTATTGAGTTTGATGAGAAATATAAGAAGAACTTAATTGATGTTTATAATAAAATGGATTCTTTAGGTCTTTTAGATAGTGAATTTATTTTCGAACAAGGAACTAAAGTATATGGTTTTAGACATTACCTTGATGCAAGAAACAACTTACGTGATATTATAAAAAATAATGATTTTGCTCACCTTGAACAAGCTAGGGATGAATATGTAAAACAATATAATAATATAAGAGAAATCTATGCATTCATAAAAGAAAAAATACATCCTGATCTTTTATCATATCCAGCTAATATGTCTAACTTTAGAGAAAAGTATGTTCCTAAAGAGTTCTCTAAAGATTTAGCTATAAATTCTACATTTAATGGATTCTATTATGTGTTCTCAAGTTTAAAAGCTGCAAATTTAGATATCAAAGAATTTATAGATAGTCCTATTATTGGAAGTAAAAAAATAGTTGAAAAACTATATTCTAATGACTATGTTGATAATGTATTTACAAATGTGTCTAGAGAAGAGAAGATAATGAGACTTCATTGTCTTAAAAACTATGTTACTGTAAGAGGAACATTCCGTTTTGTTGAAAACTTTATTTCTCATGACCCTAAACCAAAAGATAAGAATTTATTAAATTATTCTTTATTTGTAGGAAATGATGATGCTATCACGGGTGCTTCAAGAGAATATGGTGACTTCTATTTCAATGATGAAGATACTTCTGACATGCAAATGTTCAATATGATTTTAACTCATAATGATAATCTAGCATTCAGCCAATTATATTGTAAGGATTTTAAGACTCGTGATGCATTACACATTATTAAAGGATTTGATACTAAGAAGTATGTAAGTGAACATGATATTGATGTTCATGATTTAGTAACATACTCTAAAAACTTACTTAAGGAAATGACTAAGGTTAGGGAGTCTGGTCTAATTGGTCTAAATGGACAAAAACTCGATAGAGATTATGATTATAGCATGATAATTTCTTCATATTTCAAAGACATTGCTCAAGGACTGATGAAACTTGCAAATTATAAGGATTTGAGTATCAAAGAATTTGATGAAATCAATTCTTTTGTAATGAATCCTAGAGAAGAATTGAAAGATTTAGGATTTACAGCACAAGAATTAAAAGCTATTGCAGGAGCTATAATTTTACCTCCTTTACTTGAAAATTTTAGAAGTAAACAAAAGTTCTATGGTGCATTAGATAACTTTAATAAGAAGTATGGATTTAATCTTGATAAGAAATTATTTACTGATAATTTAGCTAAGATAGACTTTGACCAAAATAAATTCTATAAAGAAGAATTTAGCAAATTATTCAATCAAATGTATAACAACTCACTTAAAGATAATAAGGAATTTAAAGATAATGCGTTTGTCTTAAATAGCACTTCTTTAAGTAATTTAATGACTGAATTTAATGATATTTGTGCTACTGCAATAAATGATTTATCAAATGAAGAGATAAAGAGCCCTCTTGAGACTATGAGTGAACAAGAGAAGATAACTATGATTGAAGATGCATTTGGTATGAATAGAATTCTTGATGTTAAGTATGACGGTGTATCCTACAAAGAAAAGAATGAGGTTGGATTTAAGAATTTAGATTACAATGAGAAAGCTAAAGAATTCTTAAATGCGTACCAAACAATTACTGAAGGAATCGTTAAGTTTGAAAACAATAAAGAATACACTAATGATTCTAAGAAAGTATTCTTACAAAGCTATCGTGAAGTATTTAAAACAATGAATACAATTCATAATACTAATTGGTTTGTTAAGATGATAATTCACCCTAAAGATTATAGAGCTGAGAAGAAGATGCTAAATGATACTGTTAATTTAGTATCTAGAAAATTAAAAATGGAATCTCTAGTAGTTAAAACTTATTTAAGTAAAGAATCTGATACTTTGTATTCAGGATCTAGAAATGAATATATTAACAATAAAGATAATGTTAAATCATATTCATATAATACAGCTTTATTAGTTAGTGATACTATTACTAAAACAGTAGATTCTATTAATACTAAATATCATTTAGAAAATGATAATGTAGATATTGTCATGCGTTCTAACAAGGTTAATAACCAAAGAAAGAATATAGCTGATGTTAAACTTGATGATAATGTAGTAATAGATAATAAAGTAGAAGATATAGATAATAACGATGTTATTAAAACAAATGAATTAAAGTAATTTGTATGATATTAATTAAATTTTAATATAATGAGAGGTAGGACTCATATGAGTTCTACCTGTTTTTTGGTTCTTTTAAATCAGCGACGTAGATGATGCTTTGACAAATTCAAAATCAACGACGTGTTTTAAAAATTAGCTAAATCAATTATGGTTGGGCTATTTATTTATAAATTATTAATGGCGATTACAAAGTTGGAAAATGTAATCGTATAATAACCATTACTTGATATTATGTCGCAAAAGTTATATAATATTTGCGACAAAGGAGATGATATCGTGTCTGAAACTAAGGATAAAATATTACAAAGAATTGATAAGGAAAAATTTGGTGCATTTACAACCTCTGACTTTAATGATATAGATAATTATAAAAATATAAGTAAAACACTTGAAAGATTAGAAGATGAAGAAGTAATTGCAAGAGTTAGAAGAGGTGTTTATATTTTAAGAAAATATAATGATATATTAGGAATTGAAGAGTCACCGGAAATGAATGAGATAGCTAAGGCTATTGCAAGACAATTTAATATTACGATTGTCCCATCAGGTAATTATTCTTTAAATATTGTAGGTCTTTCTACTCAAGTTCCTTCTAAATATGTATATATTACGAATGGGCCTTACAATGAATATGAAATTGGAAACAACAAAATATATTTCAAACATTCCACATCTAAAGAAATAACAGAATTACCATATAGAATATTGGTATCAATTCAATGTTTAAAGACAATTGGAAAAGAGAATATTGATCATATCGTTTTAGATAAAGTATCATCATTTTTAACTTTAGAAGATAAAGAATATATAAGAGATAACAATTTACGAATTACCTCATGGATATATGAGGAGCTTAAAAAGGTGGGTAATTATAATAATGTATAATATTGCTAGATTAAAAGATAAAGATAGGGATGCAGTATTTTCTAAATATGTATTTGAATATGGTAATAATAAAGCAATTGTGGAAAAGGATTTTTGGGTAACTTTAGTATTAGACTATTTATTTCATAAATGTAAATATAAAGATTACTTCGTTTTTAAAGGTGGAACTTCTCTTTCAAAATGTTTTAACATAATAAATAGATTTTCTGAAGATATCGATTTGATTTTAAAATGGGATATATTGACTAATGATAATCCAAACAATGAGAGAAGTAAAACTCAACAAGATATTTATAATAAAAATATTAATAGACTTGCAGAAGAGTTTATATGTAATAAGTTAAAACCATTAATGGAAAAAGATTTTGAAGAACTTTTAGGCAGAAGAGTCGAAATAACTATTGATCCTCATGATCCTCAAGTTTTAAATTTTATGTATCCTAGATTATATGAAGATAATGAATCAGGAATTTTAAAATATGTTCGACTTGAAATAGGTCCTTTAGCAGCACTTTCTCCAGTTGAAGATGTTAAAATAAGACCATTAATTTCTGCTTTGAATTTAAAAATTTTTGATCATATTGAAATTCTAATTAAAACAGTTTCTCCCGAAAGAACTTTTTGGGAGAAAATAATGATTTTGAATCAAGAATCTCATAGGCCAATGGAGAAGAAAATGCCATCTAGATATTCAAGACATTATTATGATATTTATAAAATACGAAAATCTATTTATAGAGATAAGGCTTATTCAAATTTGGAACTCTTAACGAAAGTTCGTGAATTCAAAAAGAAGTTTTATCCAATTTCATGGGCTCAATATGATACTTGCGTCCCTGGAATGTTTACTTTGGTTCCGAATAAGGAAAGACTAAAGGAATTAGAAAGTGATTATAATGACATGAAAGAAATGATTAATGATGATATTTCTTTTGAAATGTTAATTGAGGGAATTAGTATAATAGAAAAAGAAATAAATAATCTTAAATAAGATAGTATCTATTAAATAATATTTCTATGAATAATATTAGAGTGTAGAAGCATAGTTATCATAAAACATTCTTAATTAAATTAATCTTTTTACACTTAATGCGTAAGAAGATTTTTTTATTTGCTAGAAAATTGTATTTCAAACACTTAAAAAAAGTGATAATTTTTTTAGAAATTTTATATTGTTACATCTATATTGTAATCACAAGATGAAACGGCATCATTGTTTGAGGTGTCAACAGATAATATTGGATTACATATAAAAAACATTTTAAAAGAAAAAGAATTAGATAGTTCAACTACCGAGAAATGCTCGGTAGTTCAAATTGAAGGTAAGAGGAAAATAACTCGTATCGTAAATATTTATAATTTAGATATGATAATATCTGTAGGGTATAGAGTTAAATCTGTAAGAGGTATAATTTTTAGAAGATGGGCAAATAAAGTATTAAAGGAGTATTTAATTCAAGGATATTCAATAAATAAAAAGAGAATTGAGGTTCTAAATAAAACTATTAGCATACAAAATAAAATGCTTGCATCTACTCTTAATATTGATGAAGAAGAATTGGTTAATGTTATTGAGGAATATACTAAGGCTTTGGATTTGTTAGATGATTATGATCATCAAAGAATAACAAAACCTAAAGGTAGGGAAACTATAAGTCGGTTAACTTATATTGAATGTAGAGATATTATTAATTCAATGAAGTTTAGCAATACATCTAATGTATTTGGGGTAGAAAAACAAAAAGGAAAACTAGAAGGTATTTTGGCTGCAGTTTATCAAAATGTTTTTGGGTGCGAAGTATACCCTTCTCTTGAAGAGAAAGCGGCTCATTTATTATATTTTTTAGTAAAGGATCATCCATTTGTGGATGGATGTAAAAGGATTGCAGCTACTTTATTTTTAGAATTTTTAAATAAGAATCATATTTTAATTATAGACAGAAATTTGAGAATATCTAATGATGCACTAGTTGCAATAACAATTCTAACAGCTGAATCTTTACCCAAAGAAAAAGATGTTATTATTAATCTAATAATGAATTTGATAAGTTAAATTATATCAGTATGATAATCTCTAAGATATATCGAATTTAGCATAGAGTGGATTTTGTCGAAAAAGTAATATAATATTTGCGACAATAAGAAGATATTGTTTCAAATACAAAAAATATTATCTAGAATTTGAAAAATTATAATTTAAATGAGATTGGATTTGTTTGCGACAATAGTTAAATCTAAATTATCAATAATCTATTTAAAAGATACTGTTACTCTCATATAAATGACTTGAAAAATATTAAGTATTTTAATTATCCTTTTACTAATTAAAATTTATGATATAATAAAGTTGAAATTAAGAATTTCAAGATTGTGAGTTTGTATTATGGATTTAAATGTAATAATTGATAATTATTTGAATGGTGAACCTATATTTATAGATGAGATACCCTGTAAAAGTAAAAATTATTTAAGACAAGTGTTAAAGAAATATACTGATAATGGTGTTTTAGCACGATTATACAATGGAGTTTATTATAAAAGATATAAAACCATATTAGGAACAGAAGGGAAAGTCTCAATTGATAAATATGTGGATAAAGCATATTTAAATAATTTCAAAGAAGGGTTTTATACCGGACTTACACTAGCAAATATGTATGGATTTACATCACAAAATCCTGCAACTATCGAGGTTTCTTCTAATAAAACTACTACTAAACAAAGGAAACAAAATATAGAAGGGTATACAATAATTGTTTATAAACCAGTATGCCAGATTGATGAAGATAATTGTTCTGCCTTGCAATTTTTAGATTTAATGAAAGATATTGATAAATATTCTGAAATTAAAGGAGAGGAATACAAATTTAAATTAAAGAAATTTGTAGATAGAACAAATGTTAATTTTGAATGTGTAAAGAAATATATTTCATCATATCCGCCTATTGTTTATAAAAATATTTATGAAGGTGGGCTAATGAATGAGCTTTTGTAGTAAATCTAATGAGCAAATGTGGAAAGAAATCATTGAAACTATATCATTAGAAATAAAGAAAAATAGAATGATGGTGGAAAAAGATGTTGTTCAATCTA
>CAVGEZ010000039.1:0-16466 GCA_963628445.1 uncultured Eubacteriales bacterium | reverse complement strand
ATGAAAGAAAAGCAACAACAATTAGTAGATAAAGTTTTAAGACCAAAATTTTGGAGTAAAGGAGGACAAGTTATGAAATTTAATGCGGTTGTAGGTAATCCGCCTTATCAAGGTGTAAACCATCAACAAGTTTATCCAAATTTCTATTTAACATCTTTGCATTTAGGAGAATATGTTTCTTTGATTTTTCCTATTGGATGGCAACAACCGAAAAATGCAAATAATTTGGCATGCTTAAATAATAAAATTGTTAAACAAGATAAACAAATTGTATTTATAGATAATAGACAAAATGTATTTCCTGGAATCTCTGGAGCTGAATGGGTTAATATAGTATTTTGGCGAAAAAAATACGACAATGGTTATGATGGTGCTCAGTTAATTTATACAAACGGCATGGATGAAAAAATTGAAATGCTTCCAATTGAAATGGACACTGTCAAAAAACCAAATGAAATTATTGATATTGCTAATATTGTTTCTAAGCGTAAAGACTTTCAATCAATGTCTTCCATCGTATCTTCCAATAGGCCTTACGGCTTAAGAAAAGATGTTTTTAGTAGATACGAATATTATAATTTACCTGAAATGAGTGAACAAAAGATTAATGATGATGATATTATTGTATATGGTAGTAACGAAAGGATTAGATATGCTAAAAAGAATTATCCTTTTACTAAAACAAGTCATTTTCTTAATTGTTATAAAGTATTTATACCTTCAGCATGGGGAAATATGTCTGAAAAAGCTGGATTAGGTGGTTCGTGGTCAAATATTATTTTAGGTTTAAAAAACACAGCCTGTACAGAAACGTTTAACGAAATTGGTCCTTTTGAGTCCAAAGATCAAGCTTTATTTTGCGCTAAATATGTTATGACTAAATTTGCTCGTTCTTTAATATATATGAACAAATTATCACAGCAATGTTCTAAAGATGCTTATAAATTTTTACCTATTCAAGATTATTCAGAAGATTGGTGGTCATTATCCATTTCTGAAATTAATGAAAAATTATTTGATAAATATAATATTCCACAAAATATTAGAGATTTTGTTAATAAGAATATTCAAACAAAATATGAGTCAAATATTGTGAATTATGAATAGATAGTATTCTATTATATAAAAATGCATATTATCGCAATCTTAGCTAACTACTAAGTCTGGCGGTACAACTTTAGAGACCTGCAAGTTGTAAAAGAAGGTCGCAATTGGGGCAAAGCCGTCTACACGTTCTAGCGCGTTCAAAAAAAGAAAGCTAGAAATTAAGGATCAACTAGTTATTGATCATTAAAGGTGTAACTGGCTTTTTTGTTTCTTAACTCATGTTACACCTAATATAGGAGGTAACATAGTAATGAAACGAGGAGTAATTTACGCAAGATATTCTTGCGACAACCAAAGAGAAGAATCTATTGATGGTCAAATAAGAGATTGTACTGCCTTTGCTAAAGGTAATGATATTGAGATTATTGCTACATATATTGATAGAGCATTATCCGCAAGAAGTGACAATAGACCAGAGTTCCAAAGGATGATCAATGATTCTTATAATAATTTGTTTGATTGTGTTCTAGTTTGGAAATCTGATAGATTTTCAAGAAATAGAAGACAAGCACTAGATTATAGAGAAATACTATCAAGGAATGGTGTTAAGCTTCTTAGTTGCACTGAACCTAACATTGATGGTCCTGAACAAATCTTATACCAAGGAATTAGTGATTCTTACAATGAATATTATTCAGTCGAATTAGCTCGTAAAATCAAGCGTGGAGAGAAAGAGAACGTCATCCAAGGAAAAGCTAATGGAGGAGTTGTTCCTTATGGCTATAAGCTTGTAGATAAGAAATACGTAATAGTTGAAGAAGAGGCTAAGGTTCTTCAGTTTGTCTTTAGTGAATACCTTAAAGACAATATGTCTATACCTAAAGTTCTTGATATCATTCATTCTCAAGGAGTTAGAAACCATAAGGGAAAGAAATTCCCTCATGGTAGTTTCTACCATCTTCTTCAAAATAGAAAATACATAGGCGAATATAGATTCGGTGATAATGTGAATACCGAATGTATTCCACCTATCATCGATAGAATCATATTCGATAAGGTTCAAGAGAAACTAGGAAGAAATAGGGCTAAAGGCTCATATTACAAAAAGGAAGAATACCTATTATCATCTAAACTTAGATGTGCTGAATGTGGAGGTCTTTATATTGGTGAGACTGGCACTTCAAAGACTGGTAAAGTTTATCACTACTACAAATGTAATAACGCTAAGAAGAAAGATAAACTATGCGATTCTAAGCCTATCAAGAAAGAAGAAATAGAAGACTTCGTTATTAAGACTATAAACAGAGATTTAAGAACTGAAATTGATGGTAAATCTTTAGCCGAAAACCTTTATCAAATCCAAAAGAAAGATAATCCCTTAATTAAAGAACTAGAGAAAAGAATTACTCAAATAGATTCAAAGATGAATAACATCATGAATGCGATTGAGAATGGATTTGATGCAGTCTCATTTAAACATAGATATGATGAACTCTATGATGAAAAAGAAGATTTAAATGAGGCTTTATACAAAGAAAGAGTAAATCATCCTTTAATAGATAAGTTCACAATGGAGAATGTTGTTGCTAAAGTATTTAATGCTGAACCATTAACTAGTAGAGATAAGAAATTCTTAATAGATAACTTCATTTCTAATGTATATCTACATGAGGACGGAAGAGTAGATATTGCTTATACATTCTCTGGTTCTATTGAAAGACTAAAAGTTGAAGATATTGTAGGTATGAGTTCGTCTCCTCTTTACTTAGGTCCACCATTTAGTAAGTAATTTAAGTCTGACATTATGTTGGACTTTTTTAATGCTTAAACGTTTTGCTGAAATATATAAAAATGAGTGCAACGAATATTATAAAGAAGAAGTGACAGTTATAATATTGTTATATTATTAAAAATTGACATACTTTAAAATATATGTAACATTTGTTTGAATAAATTTAATAATTTCTAAATTGTATTACTTACTATTGAATTCCAATTTAAAAATTGCTATTCTAATTACAACTTACATGTTTTTTATATTAATGGGTTAAGATTAATGCAAAAATAATTAATTAATTTGCTTATGTCATCTTATTAGTAATTTGTTTTGTTAGAATAAATTAAAAGGACCAAAATATTAAATTAATTGAATCAAGTGACGAGCTTATTTACCCAAATTGTTGAACTTGTATTAGAAGAAATTTAATTTTATTTTTTTAGCGTTTTCATTACTTTGGATTCTTATTTTATATTGTATTATAAGTATTAGCGTTTTGATGATAAAATGATTAGATGTTGCTTATACATTTACAGGAGTTATTGAGAGATTAAAAGTTAAAGATATTTATTTAAATCATGATCCTTTTGTTATACCACATGTAATTGAATTTTAATAATTAATCTAACTATAAATTATATAAAAGTATTATAATATATTTAGATTATTTAAGAGGTGATAGAGTGTCAACAATTGAACAAACTTTAGAACGTTTAGGTAAATCTAGTTTTAGATCTAAATTTCATTTAAGTCAAAAAGATATAAAATATATAGAAGAAAAAGGCATGGATACAATAGAACGACATGCATCAGATTTTATAAGAAAGAGACTTGCTCCTAAAGATATAGAAAATGATGGAAAACAAACTCCAATGAGAGGACATCCAGTCTTTCTTGCCCAACATGCTTGTGCATGCTGCTGCAGGGGATGCTTAAATAAATGGTACCATATTCCAACTGGCCGTGAACTTACTTTAGATGAACAAGAACGCATTGTAAAACTTCTAATGTTTTGGATTAAAAAAGAATATGAGAAAAATAAAGCAGAATAAGTGAATTTAATATACTTAATTAATAGTCTAACTTAATGTTAGGCTTTTTCTTTCTTTAAATATCAAATTATTTAATATTTGATAAAACATAATAAATTATAAACTTAACTAATAATTCAATTTGATACTCTTTTTAAAAATAAGTATAAATTTATATATGATTTATAATCTAAAAATGTTAAAATATAAACTAGTATGGATGGGAAGTGGGATAATGAAAGAATACTTAATTAATGATGGTTATTTATATATAAATGACCCTTTATTTCAATTTAGCGATAAGATAAAAGTAATGAGTAATAATAAAGAAATTGGAATAATAAATAAGATTAATAGAAAAATTAAAATAGGCAAAGATTTAAGACTTATTGATATATATCTATATATTAATGAAGAATACATTTATTATACAAGTTTTAAATCAATAGAAAATGATACTTGTATTAATTTCAATAAGATTAAGAATTTGCTAAAGAAAAGAGAAAACAAAATAATGGGGGTACTTACATATGAAAACTAGTATTGAAAAAATTAAAGCACTATCAAAAGAAGAATTTGAAAAATTAACTAATTATATAGATATAGAAAAGTTAAGAAAACTTACCGTAGATAATGCGACGGAATTTCCTAAAGATTCTAAATACTATTTGTCAATGGTGGGTAAAGGTGTATTTTGGAGTGGTAATTCAATGTCGGATGATAAATTTAGACAATTTTACACCAGTGTAATTTATTATAAAAAAGATGTTCGCATTGAACCGGATTTCTTTATAGAGTTCTTAGATGAATATACTAACTCTGACGATAAATATAAAAGTAATAAAGCTATTTGGAAAATTTATGCTAAATTATTTGATGAAGTAGACAATAGTGATAATTATATTGATGATAATAACACTTTAGAGTTAAATGAAGATAGTCAAAATAATTCAAAACAAATAGAAGAACTTAAAAATGAATATGAAAATAAGATTAAAGAATTAAACGAATTATTAAGTAAAAAAAATAAAGAAATAGATAGACTTAATAAAGAACTTAAAGATAAAGATAAATCCATGGAAGTTAAATACATAAATAAGAGAGCTAGTATTATCTCTAAAGTTTCTAGTATGAATTATGCAAATGGACTAACAAAAATTATTGAAACTAATAAATTAAAATCTAATTCAGATATAAAGAAATATTTAGACGAATGTTTAGTAAAAAACTCTGAACTTGCAAGAAATAATGATTTTTCTAAATTATCGGATGCTTTAACTTATGAATATTTACTTTCTTCTTTATTGGAGGAATAATCATGGGACTAGATAATATTAGTTTAGAGACTCTAAAACACCATTTATCTATTGCAAGATATGATTATTTTGTAAATGAAGAAGATGGTACATTCTTAATATTTGATGAAATTTCTGATCAAGTTATTATTGAGGGAATAAATACATCAAATAATATATTTGATTCGAAATATTCAAGTAATGAAATAGTAATTAAATTAGAGTATGTGATTAATTATTTAAATAGTAAAGGATTTATTTTTGATTCTGATATAGATAAATCTATACAAACTATTGAGGAACATTTAAGTGGTAAAGCTGTAGTAATGGATGAATATTTTGTTTTAAATTCATCTAATGAATATATAAGAAGTGGAAATATAATAAATATAATAGATCAAGATATAAAACAATCTGATAGATACTTTATTTGTCCTATTTTAGATAAAGATAAATATAATTCTTTTTTAGATTTAGAAGAATTTAATCTTAATTATCTAAATCAAGATATTGATATATTACCTCATTATTTAACTTATAAGAATATGATATTTAATGCAGCTTTAAAATATACATCAAATGGTGTTATTCAAGATGAGGCTGTTTATAGCAATCTTAATATTAAAACTGAAGACTTAAGTGATAATATTATAGCTTGTGAAGATTTATTATTTATTAAGAAATTACCTTTTATAGAAAAACTTTACAGTAATAAAACACTAAATAATTCAAATTCAGACATTTCAAATGAATTAGATAAATTTGCTGACGCAATACAAAGTGAAGGTTTAATTTATTCAAAAGAAGATATCTATAATTTCTATACATGTGTAGAAGCCTCAGAACTTGTAATTTTAGCTGGTATGTCTGGTACAGGTAAAACACAATTACCTCTATCTTTTGCAAAATATTTCAATATGAGTGAGGATAAGCACACACTTTTATTTGTACCAATTTCCCCATCATATCTTGAACCAAGCGATATATTAGGATTCTTAAATCCTAATACTAATGAATATGTACCAAGCCAAACAGGAATGGTAGAATTCTTGCGTCATGCAGAATCAAAACCAAACAAGATGCATATGGTTATCTTTGATGAAATGAATCTATCTCAAATAGAATACTGGTTTGCACCATTCTTATCTATACTAGAACAAGACCCATCTGACAGATACCTTGAATTGTATAGTGTTGACGCAACATGTAAAAATAGTGATAAATATCCTTCAAAGATTAAGGTTTCAAATAACATTGTCTTTGTAGGTACTATTAATCTAGACGAAACAACTAAAAATATATCAGATAGATTAAAAGATAGATCATTTATTATCAATCTATCTAAGAGTACTTTCTTAGAATATTATAATGAACAATCTACTAACAATACTTATTCATGTGATACATATGATAGAGATTTCTTTACATTTACAAAAAGAATAGATAATAATTTTAACTATATTAAATCATTAGATATTAATATTATTAAATTCTTAGATGAAGTTCATGAAAAATTAAATGAAATTGATTATCAATCAGGTATTTCATTTAGAACTGTTAAAAATATAAGTCATTATATGCATTATAAACCTTCTAAATTAGATTCTAGACTTGCTTTTGACCTAGCTTTCAAACAAACTGTCATGAAGAAACTATCAGGAGATAGTGAATTTATACTTAAGGTTATTGGTAGGAGCGATAATGAATCATTACTAGCACAAATATTTGATAAATATTCTAATATCTCTGATTTTACATATTCTAGAAAAGAAATGAGAATAAAGAGACAAGAAATAGATAGGTTTGGCTATGCAAAATAATTTAGAATCTTTTATTGTATATGATTTTAATGGTGGTAAGAGAAGAGTAGTACTAAATGAGAATATAGTTCGAATTGAAAATGGATGCGTTATATTTAGATTTAATGAATTTGAATCTATTGAGGTAGAATACCTTGGATCAGAATATAGTATTACAATAGAAGCTAGTGCTTATAAGTTATCAGGTGAAGATGAAATTATAAGTACAGAGAATATGTTGTTTGAACTTGAACCTAATAAAAAATATATCTTATCTGAACTTGGTAACTTAGATATTGGTTATAACCCTGGAACTTATTCTATCAAATTTAGTAATAAGTATGGTAATACAATTGATGCAAAATTTGAGGTTTATACTAATCAAGATGTTTTAGAAGAAAGTATTACCGATATGGTAAAAGAAATTGAAAGTTTTCTTGAAGGCTTGGCCCAAGACTTTAGTAAAAAAACTATAAATTCTACTGAGATTAGACTAAATAATAAGAATCAACAATCCTTACTTAAATCATTAGTAGAATATGATAGTGATTTCAGGCGTGTATGTAATAATATATCAAAGGATTTAAATACTAATTTAAGTAATACTATTTTAAAAGATAGTAAGGGTATTAAACAAAATGCTAAATCTATTAGAAAAAGTATTACTAAAGGCCAAAATTATGGAGTTAAAAAGAAAGAAGAGATTTCTAAAACTTGTGGTGTACTTAAGACATACTTAACAAGAATTAATAATGAAATAAGTACTATTAATATCCCTTTTGAAGAAAAAATAGCCAAATTTAAGAAAGATATAATACAGTTTGAAGAAGATATAAAGTCCAAAAATGAATATCTAAATAGTGATATTACAAAAGGTAGGAAGAGAATAGAAAATCAAATTAAAGATTTAAATAGTAAACTTGCGAAAACTAATAAGGATTTAAATACATATCAAATATGGTATGAATCATATAAGAATGTATCTAATTCAACAAAAAGACTTTTAAATTTAAAAGAATTAAGAGAGTTTGATGTAAGAATTACAGTTGATACTAATATATTTTCTACTGATAGAAATTTTGCGTTCGTTAAAGAATTTACCAATCTATTAGAGGGTAAAGAAAATAAATTAGAAGATTTAACTACAAATTCTTATGCTTTAAAGAAGACTAGTGAATTATTTGAAATATATGGTTTGATACTTATAACTAAGGCTTTAATCAAGTTAGGATATGAATCTCAATTTGAATTAAATGATATTGATTCTTTAGAAAATGGTGCTAGATTTGAATTTAAAAAAGATGATTGTAATATAGTTTTATTATATGATTATGCATGCAATTATTATAAGGAAGCTAGTGAAGATGAAGTAGTAACTATAAATTCAAATAATAATAAACCAGATTATATATTAGTTTATTATGAGAAAGATGAATTTAAAGACATGAAGATTATCGAAATGAAATATAGAAGTCTAGCTAAAATATTTGATAATTATAATAAAGATATGAGTTTAGATTATACTATTAATGATTATTATCAACTTGCATATAAAGAATCTAATGATACATATCCTATAAGAGGTGTATCTAATGTATTAGTGTTATATCCTTCTAAAAATGAAACAAGTTTTAAGAGAAGTTTTTCAGATATAATATCTTTTAATCCTAGTATAGATGATGATAAGAGTAAATCATTTAAACTATTGTGTAATATTTTAAATAACTAATATAGTAATTTGTTTGATATTAAAATTACTCTTGATTTTATTTAACTAATTATATAGAATATATTAGAAATTAATAAGACAGTTCGTTTGTACCATCCTGTCTCTAAACAAAACCAGGGCTTTCTTGATTGAAATTGATGGGACTATTTTTTATAATTAGTCCCTTTTTCTTTTTTAGGCAGCTCTTTTGGGCTGTCTTTTTTTATGGAGGAAAATTTATGTATATTTTATCAAGTAAAGCTGAATTTGATGCAGCACATTTCATATCAAATTATAATGGAAAATGTCACAATATTCATGGACATAGATGGAGCGTATTTGCAGAAATTGAAGGAGAGTTAGACAATGGTATGGTTGTCGACTTTGGAATATTAAAAGCTGATTTAAAGGAAATGGCAGATTATTTTGATCATTCATTTATAGTTGAAGAAAATAGTTTAAAAGAGGCATTACTTAATGAACTTAAAAGTGAGTTCTTGATTAGAATAGTACCATTTAGAACTACAGCTGAAAACTTTGCAAAATACTTTTATGACACTTTATCTAAAAAATATAATGTACTTTCTGTTAAAGTTTATGAAACACCTAATAATATGGCGGAGTATAGATAATGAGAGTAATTGAAAAATTCATCTCTATTAATGGAGAAGGCATGAAGCAAGGTGAACTTGCAATCTTCATAAGACTTGAAGGATGTAATTTACGTTGTTCATATTGTGATACTGTTTATTCTTTTATTAATCCTAAGTACACAGATGAAACAGTTGAAGATATTGTAGCGTATTGTATAGAGAGTGGTATTAAAAATGTTACTCTTACAGGCGGTGAACCTCTAATTCATGATGATGTAGAAGATTTAATTAGAGAATTATATAAGAATGATTTTAATATTGAGGTAGAAACTAATGGTTCTGTAGATATTAGTAAATATAATGACTTAGATAAAATCTCATTCACTCTAGATTACAAAACATCTTGTAGTAAGATGAGTAAGTTTATGAACTTTGATAATTATAAATATTTGAAAAGAATAGATTCAATTAAGTTTGTATGTGCAAGCCAAAATGATTTAGTTGAAAGTTTAAATGTAATTAATAAATATCAATTGATTGGTAAATGTAATTTAATATTCTCACCAGTTTGGGGAGAAATAGAGTTTGAAGACATTGTAGAGTTTATGAAATTAAATAAGCTTAATGATTGCAAAATGCAACTTCAAATCCATAAGATAATATGGGATAAGGATACAAAAGGAGTATAGTATGATTGATGAAAAGAAACTTGAAACAGCTTTTAAAATGATTTTAGAAGCTTTGGGTGATGATCCTTTAAGAGAAGGTCTTATCGATACACCAAAGCGTGCTGCAAATATGTATCTAGAAATGTTTGAAGGAATGAATTATTCAAATGATGAATTAATTGATATGTTTAATAAAACATTTGATGAAGATTATGTAACAGGTAGTAAAAACTTAGTTATTATTAAAGATATTCCTATTTTCTCTTTTTGTGAACATCATTTAGCTTTAATGTATGATATGAAAGTAGATATTGCATATATACCTAATGGTAAAGTTATTGGATTATCTAAACTAGCTCGTATTTGTGATATGGCATCAAAAAGACTTCAATTACAAGAGAGAATTGGTACAGATATATTATATATAACTAAAGGTATAACTAATTCGAGTGATTTAATAGTAAGAATTAGAGGAAAACATTCTTGTGTTTCAGCACGTGGAATAAAGAAAGATAGCATAACTACTACAATATCTAAAATAGGTAATATTGGTATGGAGGTATTTAATTAATGAAATGTTTAGTATTAGTCTCAGGGGGACTAGATTCAACTGTAGCGCTTGCGAAAGCTATTAATTTATATGGAAAAGAGAATGTTGTAGCTTTAAGTATTTCGTACGGACAAAAACATATTAAAGAAATAGAAGCTAGTAATAATGTATGTAAATATTATGGTGTAGAACATTTATATCTTGACTTAGGTGCTATATTTAAATATTCTAATTGTTCTCTACTTACAAATTCAACTAATGAGATTCCACTTGAAAGCTATGAAGAACAATTGAAGAGCCAAAATGGTACACCAGTTACTACTTATGTACCATTTAGAAATGGATTATTCTTATCAAGTGCTGCATCTATTGCACTCTCTAAAGATTGTAATTTAATTTATTATGGTGCACATAAAGACGATGCGGCAGGTAACGCTTATCCAGATTGTTCTTTTGATTTTAATGAAGCAATTAATAAAGCAATTTATATCGGTTCAGGTAATCAAGTAAAAGTTGAAGGACCTTTTGTTGACATTTCAAAGAAAGATATTGTAAAGCTAGGTAAAAGTTTAAATGTACCATTTGGACTAACTTGGTCATGTTATCAAGGACATGATAAAGCTTGTGGTAAATGTGGTACATGTCTTGATAGAAAAGCTGCATTTTTAGCTAATAGAATGACTGATCCTATTGAATATGAGGAGTAATTATGAGAGAAGATAAGTTAAATAATTTAGGTAATAAGAATACTAAGTATGATTTTAATTATACACCAGAGGTGTTAGAAAAATTTTTAAATAAACATCCTGATAATGATTATTTTGTAAAATTTAACTGCCCTGAATTTACATCTCTTTGCCCTATAACAGGTCAACCTGATTTCGGTTCAGTATATATTTCATATATTCCAGGAGAATATATGGTTGAATCTAAATCATTAAAATTATATTTATTCTCATTTAGAAATCATGGTGATTTCCATGAGGATTGTATGAATATTATAATGAAGGATTTGATTAAACTAATGGATCCTAAATACATTGAAGTATGGGGTAAGTTTTTACCTAGAGGTGGAATTTCAATAGATCCTTATTGTAATTATGGTAAGAAGGGTACAAAGTTTGAAGAGATGGCAGAGCGTCGATTGATGATGCATGATATGTATCCTGAAAAAATTGATAATAGATAAATTAAAGTAAGTTTAGTTAGATCGTTCTAATTAAACTTTTTTAATTTTTAGGTGTTAGTAATAATTTAGAAAACAACATTAAGAGAATTGTTGAATAGATAATATAAAAATGGCATAATTAAACCAAAAATTAAAACTCATTATTTTAAGGAGGATTTATCAAATTATTATCAAGAATATTATCAATTAATGAACTTGAAAATATTGAAAATATTTCTAAAATTTGTAAAGAAAGTGATAAGCCAATTGTTATTACCAAAGATGGTTATAGTGATATGGTTATTATGAACATTCAAGTTTATGAACATACTATTTCTAAGTTACAAACTGCTTTATTATTAAATGAAGCTCTAAATTATGAAACTTGCGAGAATGTTGAATTAGATTCTTATATTAAGAAATTACAAAATAGGTAGAAAGTTTAGTTAGAATTTTCTGATTAGACTTATTTTAACTGAATGTCCAATATTGAACTTACGAATTAGACTTTTCTTAATTAATATATTAAAATAAAATTAGAGAGTATTTTAGGAGGAAAAGTAAATGGATAAACAAAAGATTAAAAATATTATTCTAGTAATACTAGGAAGTTTAATAGTTGCATTATCTAGTACATTATTTTTAGTACCATTTGATATTGTAAAAGGTGGAATGACAAGTGTATCTATGATGGTTAATTCACTTTTATATCCAATGACTCATACTAATTTAACAGATATAATATTATGGATATTAAATATTGTATTATGGTTTCTAGCTTTAGCTTTACTAGGTAAAAAGTTTGCATTATCAACATTAGTAGGTACATTTTGTTACTCTGTATTTATGAGTTTATTTACAAGACTTGATTTAGTTACTAAATTTGGTTTAATGGATTATTATCAAGAAGGAGATACAACTGCAAAACTTATATTATTTGGACTTGCAGGAGGTATAATTGATGGCTTTGGCGCATCTTTATGCTTTATGGGGAAAGGTTCAACAGGTGGTAGTGATGTTTTAAGTGTCTCATGTGTTAAATATTTAAACTTAAAACAAGAAACTGCATCCCTACTTATAAATATAATAATTATTATATTAGGTTTTATAGTATTTAGAAGTTGGGGTAAACTTTTAGTTGGAATTATGGCTGCACTAACTAGTTCTTTAATGATTAAGAATACATATGGTAAACATAATACTTTATATGTACTTGATATACTAAGTGATAAGACAGAAGAATTACAAAAAATAATAAGTGAAGAACTAAAAGAAACATCTACTATTTATACAGTAGAGGGTGGATATTCTAAAGGTAATAAGAAAGTTATTAGAGTAGCATTAATCTATAAAGAAGCAAAGCTTCTAAAAGCATTAATACCTTCAATTGATAAGAATGCATTTGTTACAGAATATGAAACTACTCAAGCCTTTGGTGGATCTATAGGGGATGCTTATGTATCAGATAGGATAAAGGATAATATTTTAAATAAATATGAAGAACATAATGATTAATTCATACTACTTTATTTTTAATGTAATTTCATTATAATTATCTTGAAGAGAGTAAGGAGTATTATGAAGAAAAGATATATATTAGTTTGCCTTCCACTTTTGGGTCTTGCTAGTTGCAAAACAAGTGGAAATTCTACAGTTCAATATGCATATGAAAAAACACAAAGTTCTAAGGATTTTGATTTAAATATTCAAATTGATAAGAAAATAGATGATACAACATATACTCAAAAATATGAGTATATAATGAATGATGATAACATTCATTTTATTGAGGATGCTTACTTCGAAGATGGTACCTATGAATCACGTGATGTGTATAGAGTTAATGATACCTGTTATGAAATTAAGGATGGTAAGTACTCAAGTACTGCTTGTTCATTCATTTCACAAGTTGATACATTAGGCTCAATTTTACCAAATTATTATGTTTCATTAAAAACTTTACAATACGAAATGAGTTATAATAGTGAATTACTTATGTATCAAATTAATGAAGAAGTTGAATATAGTAAATTTAATGATAAAAAGTATGTTATTAGTAAAATGTATGTTAAAGTATGTGAAACTAATAATACAACAACTTTATCTACATCAGAAACTATTAATAGTTCAAATAATGAGAAAATTACTTATGTAAAAATTATTTTAGATACTTATTCAACTACTGATAACACTAAATTATATGATACTACATATAATATAAGTATCAATTATGGTGTTAGTTTAGAACTTCCTCTAGAACTTAAAGATAAATAATTAATAAAGACACAAGCTTGCAAGAAAGTTTGTGTTTTTTTAAGCAAAGTTTTTGAAGTTTAATATTTAAAGATATAAAATCATTTAAAATAAGGTGATTTTATGAATTTTAAATTGAGAAGGTTATCAAATAATATTGATATGACTAAAGGTAATGCCTTAAAAGGTATCATATTATTTACATTACCATTACTTTTAGGTAATTTATTCCAACAATTATATAATATTGCAGATTCATCTATAGTTGGTAAATTTGTTGGTGACGAAGCTATGGCTGCAGTATCTTCGAGTGGTTCCTTAATAAATTTACTTATAGGATTAGTTCAAGGAATATCAGTTGGTGCTGGTATTGTTGTTGCACAATACTTTGGTGCAAAAAACGATGAAAAGTTATCAAATACAATTCACACAACAGTACTATTTTCCTTAATTTTAGGATTAGTGTTATCTGTTGTAGGATATATAATTGCACCAACATTATTAGTTCTTATGAAAACAGATGAAGAGATTTTACCTAATAGTATTGATTATTTTCACACATATTTTATAGGTGTAATTTTTACTGTTATGTATAATGCGTTTGCATCAATTCTTCGTGCTGTAGGAGATTCTAAAAGGCCTCTTTATTATTTGATTATTTCATCACTTGTTAATGTATTACTTGATTTATTATTTGTTGGAGTATTTAAATGGGGTGTAATTGGAGCCTCAGTTGCAACAATTATTAGCCAAGCTGTTAGTGCAATATGCGCATTTATTCAATTACTTTATACTAAAGAAAATTATAGATTAGAAATAGCTAAAATTAGATTTCATAAAGATGAATTAATAAAAATTATTAAGTATGGTATTCCTACAGGTCTTCAAAACTCTATAGTATCATTTGCAAATACATTTGTATTATCAAATGTTAATGCGTTTGGTAAAGTTGCAACTTCAAGTTACGGAGCTTATAGTAAAATTGAAGGTTTTGCAACACTTGCATCTGGATCTTTTTCAATGAGTTTATCTACATATGTAGGACAAAATATGGGAGCTAGTGATTATAAGAGAGCAAGAAGAGGTGCTTACCAAGGCTTATTAGTTGATATATTATTTACTGAAGTACTGGGTATATTGTTAATTATATTTGCAAGAGGCTTAGCTAGCTGTTTTACTAATACAGAAGAAGTAATAGAAGGTACAGTGAATCAAATTAGAACGATAGCGCCATTCTATTTCTTACTTGCATATTCTCATGGAATAAGTGGAATACTTAGAGGTAGGGGATATTCTAAAACACCAATGCTTACACTAATTATTTGTTGGGTATGTGTTAGAATAATTGGTATTCCATTAGCACTAAATTATATTAATAATGATATTACAACTATATTCTGGTTTTATCCTTTAACTTGGACTTTATCTACAATTGTTCTTACTATCTTTTCACTTTGTACAAAGTGGAATAAAAAGATATAAAAGACTTTTAAATTTATACTAACTTTATGTTACTCTCAATAATTAATAAAACGCTCATATGAGGATATTTTTCTGGCTGTTTTCTGGTTGTTGGCATGATTTATTTAAATCACTAGAAAAAACTAGAATATGAATTTAATTAGCGATAAAAAAGCTAAAAGTGCGAACTGAAGACAAAAAAGTGCGAACTGAAAATATAATTTTGAACAGTTCATATTCTTTAAATGATAAAAATAATATAGAAAAACATTATCAAATACTATTTTTTTACCAAAATATGTAATAGAACTATTAGATATTTTACCTAATACACCTACTAAATATAATAGTAAATTTAAAAATTTAGTTTTACTAAAAAAGGTTGAAGGTATTGGACAAAGTAAATTTAAAGAATAATTGAATTTTGATATTTTTACCTTTAAATTTCCTTATAATACAAAATAATGCATAACTTTGCGCAATACTTTAAGGTTCACCTAGTGAATCCAGAGGCGAATAGATAAGTATATGAATAATAATGGATTTATAAGCAAAATAATAAGTTTTAAAAAATAATTGATTATGACAAAAATTTTGCTTTAGTATACTATATTATCTATGTTTTTGACCACTTTTACTCCACTTTTACTCCACTTTTTTCATTGAATATTTTATAAACTAGAGTAAAATAAGATTAACAAAGAGATGGAGATGGTAGTTATGGATTATAAAACTATTTTAGAAGATTTATTAAAAAGACAATATGAATCTTCTTGGTTTGAATTTAAAGAGAACTGGTTTGAAGAAAAGAAATTGGGTATGTATATTTCTGCATTATCTAATATTGCCAAAGTTAAAGGCTCTGATTATGCTTATTTCTTTTGGGGCATAAATGATAAGACTCATGAAGTTGTAGGGACAAATTTTAATTATGATCAAGAAGTGCATCATGAACCATTACAACATTATTTAACAAGACTTTTAAATCCAGTAATTAATTTTAAATTTGATACATTTGAATATGAAGGGAAAAGAGTGGTAATTCTTATTATTCCACAAGCAAAAAGCATCCCAACATCTTTTGATGATGTAAGATATACTAGAATTGGATCTAGT
>CAVGEZ010000038.1:0-17473 GCA_963628445.1 uncultured Eubacteriales bacterium | reverse complement strand
CATTTTAATTTATTTACTTTGCCAATCTGAATTTGGATCTTTTTGGAAAGCCTCTAGTTTTGAGATATCTTCTTCTTTAATATAATTTTCTTGATGTGCTTGTTTAATTAAAGCATGGAAATTACTTAAAGAGTGATTAATAACATTTGCATTATTTAAGTTTTCAATTCCACTTGCAAGTTCATATGTGAAAATTGAAGCAATACCTAAAACATTAGCACCAGCTTCTCTTAAGATATTGCAAACTTCAATTGAAGAACCAGCTGTTGAAATTAAGTCCTCAATTACTACTACATTTTTACCAACTGGAGTTACACCTTCAATTTGGTTCTTTCTACCATGGTCCTTAGCACCACTTCTAACATAACCCATAGGAAGATTTAAGATTTCAGATACATATGCAGCATGAGCAATACCTGCTGTTGAAGTACCCATTACGCATTCACAAGTTGGATAATATTTTCTAATAGTTTCAGCTAAACCTTCTTCAATAATCTTTCTTACAATTGGATAAGATAGAGTTAATCTATTATCGCAATAAATTGGTGATTTAATACCACTTGCCCAAGTGAATGGATCATTTGGTTTTAAAAATACAGCTTTAATTTTTAATAAATTTGATGCAACTACTAATTCTAAATCTTTCATATTAATTAAACTCCTCTAAACATCTCTTATATGCACTAACAGGATCAGCTGAACCTGTAATTGATCTACCTACAACTATAAAACTTGCTTTGTTTTCTTTTGCAAGTTTAGGAGTAGCAACTCTCTTTTGGTCACCCTTAGCATCTCCTTCAAGTCTAATACCAGGGCAAACTGAAATAAGATTTAACTCATCCATTACACTAGCTTCAAATGCTGAACAAACACAACCATCAAGTCCTGCAGCTTTAGCATTTTCTGCATATACTCTTGCAACATCTTTAACAGACTTAGTGCTATCTACTAATAACTCATTATGTAAAATCTCTTCATTAATTGAAGTAAGTACTGTAACCGCGATTAATTTAGTGTTCTTACCATTAACACTATTATTTAATCCTTCTTTTGCAGCACGCATCATTTCAATTCCACCTTCAGCGTGTACATTAGTAATGTCTACACCAAGGTCACCAATCTTTTCCATTGCTTTCTTTACTGTGTTTGGAATATCATGTAGTTTTAAATCAAGGAAAATTTTAAATCCTTTTTCTTTTAAATCTTTAACAAGACTTGGTCCTTCCTTATAATACATTTCCATACCAATCTTAAGATAAGGATTTAATCCTTCAAATGGTTTAAGGAATGAATATAGTTTTTCTTTTGATTCAAAATCACAAGCTATAATAACATTATTATTCATATTTATGTGAAACTCCTATAATATCTTCTAAATTTTTAATATTTAATTCTTCCATAACCTTATCTAAGTCATTGATAATATCACGACAAGCATAAGGATTAATTAAGTTTTCAGCACCAACCATTACAAGGCTTGCACCTGCATACATCATTTCAATTACATCATATGCGGTAGATATACCACCCATACCAATAACTGGTACATTAACAGCCTTAGATACTTCATATACCATTCTTAAGGCTACCGGATATATTGCTTTTCCTGAATATCCACCTTTTTTTACCGCAATAATAGGTTTCCCAGTCTTTAAATCAATTCTCATTCCGACTAATGTATTGATTAAAGATATTGCATCTGCTCCTGCTTCTTCTACAGCCTTTGCAATTTCAACAATATTAGTAACATTAGGTGAAAGTTTTACAATAATTGGTTTTGTAGAAACTGCCTTAACCTTCTTTACTAAATCACTTGCAACTTTAGGATTTACACCTACAGCCATACCACCAGCTTCAACATTTGGGCATGATATATTTAATTCAATTGCAAACACTTTATCAACATTATTAAATCTTCTACAAGTTTCAATATAATCATCAAATGAATGTCCACCTACATTTGCAATTATTTGATCGTGATATACCTTATCAAGTTTTACTAGTTCTTCACTAATAACCTTATCAACTCCTGGATTTTGTAATCCAATTGAGTTAATAAGCCCATTATCGCATTCAGCAATACGAGGAAGTGGATTACCATAACGTGGTTCTAATGTTGTACCTTTACAAGAGATAGAACCTAATATGTTAATGTCATAGTATTCTGCAAATTCATAACCAAAGCCAAATGTACCACTAGCTGGAATTACTGGATTTTTAAAAGTTTTACCTAAAAATTTAACTTCTTTATTCATAAATTACCTCACTTGAAGTAAATACTGGACCTTCTTTACATACTCTCTTTGGTCCGAAAGTTGTTTTTATTGAACATCCCATACAAGCACCAAAACCGCATCCCATTCTAGCTTCTAGAGAAACACAACCTTGGCTTGAATATTTACTTAAGAACTTAAGCATAACAAGTGGTCCACATGCATAATAGTAATCATAATCTACATTATTTTCTTTTAAATATGATACTGGATTACCTTTAAAGCCGTATGAACCATCGTCTGTAGTTACAATCACGTTACCTAAAGAACTAAATTCATCGATATAACATACCTCATTACTATTCTTAAATCCTAAAATAATAGTAGGTTTAATACCTTTTTTATTAAATTCTTTAGCTAGATTATATAAAGGTGCAATACCAATACCTCCACCTATAAGAAGTGGATTTTTTGACTTAGTGTCATCAAATCCATTTCCAAGGCCTAATATTGTGTTAATTACATCACCTTTTTTATATTTTGTTAAATCTTTAGTACCATGACCTAATACTTTATATAAGAATTTAACTTCATTATTAGAATAATCGTGTATAGATAATGGTCTTCTTAAATAATATTTATCTAATTTAAGTTCTGCAAATTCACCAGGATTTTTAATTGCACTCGTATCACCTTGTAATGTTAATAGATAAATATCATTCTTAATTTGTATATTTTCAACAACAGTTAAATCTACTACTTTCATAATTATTCTCCGTCAATTGTATCAACACTCATTGTAATACCTTCAAGTACATTTAATAATGCATTAACGGTATCAAGACATGTGAATACTGCAACATTATTATCAATAGCACATCTTCTGATTTTAACACCATCATGAGCAATTGAAATTGAATCATCTGTCATAGTATTTACAACGTATGATACATAACCTTTTCTTAATGCATCAAGAATTTCTTCACTACCTTCAGAAAGTTTCTTTCTTACACGAGTACGAACACCATTTTCTTTTAAGTACTTAGCTGTACCATAAGTAGCTTCAATATTAAATCCTAAATCATAGAATCTCTTAATTAATGGTAGTGCTTGTTCCTTATCTTGATCAGCTATTGTTACAAATACAGTACCATAATTTACTAAACGTTGACCTGAAGCTTTTAGTGATTTAAATAAAGCTCTATTTAAATCCTTATCATAACCAATAGCTTCACCTGTAGACTTCATTTCAGGAGATAATACTACATCCATTCCTTGAATCTTAGTAAATGAGAATGTAGGAGTTTTTACATACCATCTCTTCTTTTCTTCTCTAACACCAACGTAACCTAAATCTTTTAATTTATGTCCTAACATAACTTGGCTTGCGATATCAGCAATAGGAGCTCCAGTTGATTTAGCTAGGAAAGGTACAGTTCTACTTGAACGAGGGTTAACTTCGATAATTGATACTTCTTTATTATCTTTAACAATAAATTGAATATTAAATAAACCAATCATGTTTAATGCAAGACCAATCTTTGTTGTATATTCAATAATTGTATCTTTAACTTGTTGAGATAAGCTATATGGAGGGTATACACTCATTGAGTCACCTGAGTGTACACCAGTTCTTTCAATTAATTGCATTATACCTGGAATAAACACATCAGTACCATCACAAATTGCATCAACTTCACATTCGATACCATAAATATATTTGTCAATTAATACTGGGTGAGTTGAATCAAATTCCATTACTTCTTTCATGAATTTCTTTAATGATTTTTCATCACTAATTATTTTCATCATTCTTCCACCAAGAACAAATGATGGTCTAACAAGAACTGGATAACCGATTTCTCTGGCAGCTTTGATTCCATCTTCTTCTTTTAATACGGCATAACCTTTTGGTAGTGGAATATTAATTTTTTCCATTTCCTTTTCAAATAAGTCTCTATCTTCAGCTTTAGCAATAGCTTCAACAGATGAACCGATAATCTTAACACCAAGCGAAGCTAAGTCACTAGATAGATTAATTGGAGTTTGACCACCTAGAGTAACGATAACACCTTCAGGCTTTTCAAAGTCATAAACATTCATTACATCTTCAATTGTAAGTGGTTCAAAATACAACTTATCAGATAAAGTGTAATCAGTTGAAACTGTTTCAGGGTTATTATTAATTACTATAGCTTCATATCCTTCTTTTTGAAGAGTCCAAATACAGTGTGTTGTTGAATAATCGAATTCTACACCTTGACCAATTCTGATAGGACCTGAACCAAGTACAATAACCTTCTTCTTATTTGATCTAATTGATTCATTTTCATGTTCATATGTTGAATAGAAATATGGAATATATGATTTGAATTCAGATGCACATGTATCAATCATTTTATATACTGGGTAAATATTATTTTCTTTTCTATATTTATAAATTTCAATCTTAGATTTATTGTAAATTTTACCTAAATATTCATCTGAGAATCCATATGTTTTAGCTTTAATAAATAATTCGCGAGAGAATGGATTTGATTTTAATTCATTTTCAATTTGAACGATATGGTCAAACTTTTCAAGGAAGAATCTATCAATTCTTGTAATTGAATAAAGTTTATCAATAGTTACACCTTTTCTTAATGCTTCGGCAATTGCAAAAGGACGTTTATCGTTTTGTTTTTCAATTTCTTTAATAAGTTCTTCTTCATTTAAAACTTTAAATTCAGGTAATTCAAGATGACAAGCCTTAATTTCAAGACTACGGATCGCTTTAAGTAATGATTCCTCAATTGTTCTACCTAAGCTCATTACTTCTCCTGTAGCTTTCATTTGAGTTGATAATGTTCTATTTGCGTCAGCAAATTTATCAAATGGGAAACGAGGAACTTTTGTTACAACATAGTCAAGTGTTGGTTCAAATGCTGCACATGTATTTGCAATTCTAATTTCATCAAGTGTTAAACCAACAGCTATCTTTGCACTTACACGGGCAATAGGGAAACCTGAAGCCTTTGAAGCTAGAGCTGATGAACGTGAAACTCTTGGGTTAACCTCAATTACATAGTATTGGAATGAATATGGGTCAAGTGAGAATTGAACATTACATCCACCTTCAATACCTAAAGATCTAATAATCTTTAAAGCAGAGTTTCTTAACATTTGATATTCTTTATTAGTTAAAGTTTGGCTTGGTGCTACAACAATTGAATCACCTGTATGAATGCCAACAGGGTCAATATTTTCCATGTTACATACTACAATTGCAGTATCATTCTTATCTCTTAATACTTCGTATTCAATTTCTTTATAACCTTTAATTGACTTTTCAACTAATACTTCAGTTACTGGAGATAATTTTAAAGCGTTCTTTGTCAGTGGAATCATTTCTTCATCGTTATCTGCAAATCCACCACCTGTACCACCTAAAGTGAATGCAGGACGTAATATTACTGGGTATCCAATTTTATGAGCAGCTTCCATAGCTTCTTCTAGAGTATGACAGTTATATGAAGGTAATACTGGTTCACCTATTTGTTCACATAATTCCTTAAATAATTCTCTGTTTTCAGCTTTTTCAATTGCATCATATCCAGTACCAAGAAGTTCAGTTTGACATTCTTCAAGTACTCCATTAGTATATAACTTCATACCAAGGTTTAATCCTGTTTGTCCTCCAATAGAACAAATAACACCATCTGGACGTTCTTTTCTTATAATTTTAGCTACATTCTCTAAATCAAGTGGTTCCATATAAACCTTATCTGCAATTTTAGTATCAGTCATAATTGTTGCAGGATTTGAGTTTACAAGAATAGTTTCATATCCCTCTTCTTTAATTGCAAGACAAGCTTGAGTTCCAGCATAGTCAAATTCAGCTCCTTGTCCAATGACAATAGGACCTGAACCAATAATCATAATCTTCTTTAAATCAGTACGTTTAGGCATTTTTCTTTTCCTCAATACTTTCTTTCATATTATTTAAAAAGCGTTCAAATATATATCTTGAGTCTTCAGGACCAGCTGCAGATTCAGGGTGATATTGTACAGCAATAACTCTGTTTTTAGCATCTTCCATACCTTCAGCTTCATCATCTAATAAATTTACATGAGTAAGTTCTAGTCCAGTACCCTTTAATGATTCTTTATCAATCGCATAAGAGTGGTTTTGGCTTGTAATTTCAATCTTACCAGTTTCAATATCTTTAACTGGATGATTACCACCACGATGTCCAAAACGCATCTTATATGTTTTAGCACCATATGCTAGACCTATCATTTGATGACCTAAACATATTCCAAGCATAGGTAATTTACCTTTTAATGTTTTTATAGTATTAATAACTTCAACTACATCAATAGGATCTCCAGGACCATTTGAAATGAATAAACCATCTGGTTTGAATTTTAATATATCTTCTACACTTGTGTTATATGGTACAACAACTACATTACATTTGTAATTATTTAACATTCTAATAATATTAAGTTTGCAACCACAGTCAATTGCAACTACAGTATATAAGTGATTAGGACATCTAGAATACCATATTTTCTTACTTGAAACCTTTTTAACTTGATCATGATTATAAGAAAAATTAGCTAATTCTTCTAAACATTTATCAGTATCTTCACTTTCATCTACAATCATAGCCTTCATTGAACCACTATCTCTAATAATTCTAACTATTTCTCTTGTATCTATTCCAGATATACCAGCTACACCATATTCTTCCATTTTATCTCCTAGTGTTTCTGTATATCTAAAGTTAGAAGGAAGATCGTTATATTCATGAACAACAAATCCAGACATATATATAGACTTAGATTCATAATCTTCATTAGTTAATCCGTAATTACCAATTAAAGGGTAAGTCATTACTACAATTTGATCACAATAACTTGGGTCAGATAGGATTTCTTGATATCCTACCATACTTGTGTTGAATACTATTTCTGCAATTTTTTTGTTAGATGAACCAAATCCTTCACCATGAAAGACTTGACCATTTTCAAGAATTAGCTTTCTCTTCATATTAAATTCTCCTTTTATTTCTTGTAAACAATGTTACCATTGTAAACTGTTAAAATATTAAAGCCATATAGGCTCATACCTATATATGGACAATTATGTCCTTTTGATAAAATTTCTGATTCTTCGTAGGTATGTAAATTATCTATATCTAGTACACATAAATTTGCAATACTACCTTCTTTTATCTCATTTAGAGGTAATTTAGCTAACTTTAATGCATTATTAGACATTATATCTTCAAAACGTTTGAAATCAATTAATCCAGTCTTTACTAGATTTGTATAAACTAGTGGTGCTGCAGTCTCAATTCCAATGATTCCATTAGGTGCCTTAGAATATTCTTTTTCTTTTTCTTCTTTAGTATGTGGAGCATGGTCTGTTGATACAACTTCTGCTACACCACTAAGTAAGGCATTTAGAGTTGCAACTCTATTTTCTTCACTTCTAAGAGGAGGATTCATTTTATAGTTAGTATCTCCATTAATCATCTCTTCATTTAAAAATAAATGATGTGGAGTTACTTCACAAGTAATATGATATCCTTCATCTTGGGCTTTTTTAATAGCTTCAAATGATTCTTTAGTAGACATATGGCAGAAATGATATGGACAATCAAACTTTTTTGCTTCTTCAATTTCTCTTCTTACTGCAACATATTCTCCTTCAGGTAATACTTTATAAACTGAATCTTCAGCGTGAGATGCAATAAATAAATCATTTTCTTTAATTAATTTTAATGCATTATCAAGTAATTCAATATTATTTACACCAACACCATCATCAGAGAAGTATCTTGTGTGAGATTTAAGGGAATCAATATCAGACATTACTACACCTTTTTCACCAACTGAAACTGATGCATATGGTATAGATTTGATAACAGAATCTCTTTCAATTATTTCTTCTTCTACTTTTAAATTTTCTAAATTATCAGGACATGGATTTAAATTTGGCATTAAAAATACTGTAGTATAACCACCTTTAGCTGAAGCAAGGGATCCTGATTTGATTGTTTCTTTTTGAGGATTACCTGGTTCTCTAAAATGAACATGTAAATCTGTTAAGCCAGGACATACATATCCATTTTTTAAATCAATTCCTTCTCCTTCAATAAAATCACTAATTTTTACAATTTTGTTTCCTTCGATTAGAATATCTTTTTTTACTAGTTCATTTCCTATTCTAATTCTTCCATTTTTTAATAACATATTAAATTTCTCCGTCTAATACTTTTGATATAACACTCATTCTTACATAAACACCATTAGTCATTTGTTTAAATATTCTAGACTTAGAACATTCAACTACATCATCAGCTATTTCAATTCCTCTATTAACAGGAGCTGGGTGCATAATAATGGCATTATCTTTCATTTGATTAACTCTATCTAGTGTAAGACCATATTCTTTATGATATTCTTCATTAGTCATAGAAAGTTTTGCATCACGTTCAAATTGTACTCTAAGTAACATTATTACATCACAAGTTTTGATTGCCTCATCATAAGATATTTCTTCAGCACAATCATCTAAGAATTCTTTAGGTCCAGCAATATATACCTTCATTCCAAGTCTTCTCATTACTTCAACGTTAGAATGAGCTACTCTTGAGTGGCTTATATCTCCGATAATACAACATTTTAATCCTTCAAAATGACCGAATTCTTCTTTAATAGTCATTAAATCAAGTAAACTTTGTGTAGGATGAGATCCTGATCCGTCACCAGCATTCCAAATAGGAATATTAATATTTTCTAATTCTTTATAGTATTCATTTTCTTTATGTCTAATTACAATACCATCAAAACCGATACTCTCAAGTGTCTTTACTGTATCATATAAAGTTTCACCTTTATTAACTGAACTTGTAGAAACATTAATTTGATCAACATCTATATCTAACTTTCTCATAGCCATGACAAATGAATTATGAGTTCTTGTCGAATTTTCAAAAAAAAGAGTGGCAAATCTCTTTCCTGAATAAGAAAGAGAAAAACCACTCTTGAAATTGAATGCTAAAGAAAGAATAGAATTTATTTGATCTACTGTTAAACTTTGTAAATTAAATAAGCCTTTCATACTGCACCTCTTATAAAAAAAGATTCCAAGCCTAGACTTAGAATCAAAATCCTTTGAATTACAATCTAGGGATGTCTTTTATTTTTTCCTTAAATAGTATATCACGTAAAGCGTAATAAATCTAGAAATATTTTTAGAAAGCGTTTTTAAGTTTTTTCTTATTCTTCCACTTTCTTTTGCATAATTATATTAATAAAACAGGTATTACATACAAAATCAATATTTCTTAATTCATATCCTTTTTTAGAATATTTATCTAAAACCTCTTGTACCATATCATCTATTTTTTCTGGATTACTTGAAAAAGCACCTCTTAATAAAGTAACACTTTTATATATATACATTATTTACCCCTTCTTTCTTTAAAATTATTATATACATATTAAGTTATAAATACAACCAATAATTAAGAAGAAAAATCCATAAGAAACAAATCTTATGGATTAATTATAATATTACTTAGGTTGCTTACCGATATAAGCTAAAATACCACCGTCAACATATAAAATGTGACCATTTACAAAGTTAGATGCATCACTTGCAAGGAATACAGCTGGTCCTTGTAAATCTTCAGGAGTACCCCAACGAGCTTGTGGAGTCTTTGCAACGATGAATTGATCAAATGGATGACGTGATCCATCTGGTTGAATTTCACGAAGTGGAGCAGTTTGTGGAGTTGCAATATAACCTGGTCCGATACCATTACATTGAATATTATATTCACCATATTCTGAACAAATATTCTTAGTAAGCATCTTTAATCCACCCTTAGCAGCAGCATATGCAGATACTGTTTCTCTACCAAGTTCTGACATCATTGAACAAATGTTAATGATCTTACCATGTCCTTTTTCAATCATTCCTGGAATTACAGCCTTAGCCATAATGAATGGACCAACAAGGTCGATATCAACAACTTGACGGAAATCTTTAGCTTCCATTTCAGTCATAGGAGTACGCTTAATAATACCTGCGTTATTAACAAGAATATCAACAGTACCTAATTCTTTTTTGATATCTTCAATCATCTTTGTAACTTGTTCTTCATTAGTTACATCACAAATATAACCTTTAGCATCGATACCAATCTTCTTGTAATTAGCAATACCTTCAGCTAATTTTTCTTCATTTCTATCATTGAATGCAATCTTAGCACCACAATTTGCAAGTGCAGAAGCAATTGCAAAACCGATACCATAAGTACCACCAGTTACAAGTGCTACTTTACCCTTTAAAGAAAAGCTTTCTAAATTTACCATTATATACCTCTTATATTTTTTAATTATTTTAAATCTTTAGTCTTGATGAAATCTTGGTCATCATAGTCTTGGTTTTCACCACACATTGCCCAAATAAATGTATAGTTATTTGTTGCAGATGCAGCATGAATTGACCATGCTGGTGAAATTACAGCTTGATCAGGAGCCATTACGATATGTCTAGTTTCATCTGGACGACCCATTAAATGGAATACTCTGTCATCATCATTGAAATCAAAATAGTAGTAAACTTCCATTCTTCTTTCATGAGTATGGCAAGGCATTGTGTTCCAACAAGAACCTTCGGCAAGAGCAGTCATACCCATTGCAAGTTGGCAAGTATCAACAATTGCAGTATTTAAATACTTATTGATAACACGCTTATTCATATGCTTTTCATCACCTAAATGTTGATGAATAGCTTCAACAGCCTTAATATCACCCTTAAATGAGTCTAAATTTTCCTTAGTATAAGCAATATATACTGTTGGATATGCCTTATGAGCTGGGCTTGAAGAAATATAGAACTTAGCTGGATTAGATGAATCAACAGACTTGAATTCAATTTCTTTCACACCAAGACCAACATACATTGCATCTTTATGCTTTACTGAATATGTTTTACCATCTAGAGTAACTAAACCGTCACCACCAACATTGATAAAACCAAGTTCTCTTCTTTCAAGGAAATATTTGCATCTCATTGCATCATTACCTTCAAGCTTTAAACTCTTAGTTACAGGCTTTACACCACCAACAATGATTCTATCTTGATGTGAATAAGTTAATACTACATCATCATCAGCAAATACTTCTTCAATTAAGTAATTTTTTCTTAATTGAGTTGTATCATATAATTTAGAATCTTCTGGATTGTTTGCATATCTTACATCAAATTTCATAATCTTTTCCTCCAAAATTAAACAAAAAGAGTGCTACAGAGTAGCACCCCTTTAAAAATCTAAAAATTAATTAAGATTATTTAATAAACGCTTACTCAGTTAATTACTAAATAATTAATTAACGTTGAACTCTACCTGAAGCGTCTCCACCAGCAAGTTTTTCAACTTCTTTAACAGTTACTAGGTTGTAGTCTCCGTTAATAGTGTGCTTTAATGCAGAAGCAGCAACAGCGAATTCAAGAGCTTCTCCTTGAGTCTTCTTAGTTAATAAACCATAGATAAGACCACCAGAGAATGAGTCTCCACCACCAACACGGTCGATGATTGGGTCAATGTCATAACGCTTTGATTCATAGAATTCTTCACCATCATAGATTAAAGCCTTCCAACCGTTATGAGTAGCTGAGAATGATTCTCTTAATGTTGAAACAACATACTTGAATCCGAATTCCTTAGCCATTTGTTCGAAAATCTTGTGGTATCCAGCAGCATCTGTCTTACCAGCATTAACGTCAGCATCTGGTTTGAATCCTAAGCATAATTGTGCATCTTCTTCATTACCGATACAAACATCAACATATTGCATTAAAGGCTTCATGATTGAAATAGCCTTTTCGCTTGTCCATAACTTAGCACGGAAGTTTAAGTCTACAGAAACGATTACACCATGCTTCTTAGCAGCCTTTAAAGCAGCTTCTAGAACCTTAGCGCTAGCATCAGAAATAGCAGGAGTAATACCTGACCAGTGGAACCAACCAGCACCTTCGAAAATCTTATCGAAATCAAAATCTTCAACCTTAGCTTCAGCGATTGCAGAATGAGCTCTGTCATAAACAACTTGGCTAGGACGCATTGAAGCACCAGTTTCAGAATAGTAGATACCAATTCTGTCACCACCACGAGCGATAGCACTAGTGTCAACACCATATCTTCTTAATGAATTAAGAGCAGCTTGACCAATTGGGTTATCAGGTAACTTAGAAATGAATGCAGCTTCTAGACCATAGTTAGCACATGAAACAGCAACATTTGCTTCTCCACCACCGAAAATGATATCGAATTGATTAGCTTGTACAAAACGAGTATTCATTGGTGTAGATAAACGTAACATGATTTCACCCATTGTTACGACTTTAGTTGAATTTGGTTTTAAATTCTTCATAACTTAATAATTCTCCTCAAATAATATTATTTTTCAATTTTAATTTTAAATACGGCTTTTTCAACGATACCGCCGTCAACGTCACATTTAGCAAGATGTACATCTTCAGTATAAACTAAAGCATATCCTTCGTTTAAAACAAACCATTGGCTGTTCTTAACTGAATCAACATCTCCACCATTGTATTTAGTAACATCCTTTTCAGGATTATACTCTGTAGTAACTTTTAATTCAGGATTTGAAATATCTGTATAAGCAAAATATTCATTTCCTTTTAAAACTACTTGTAAATCCATGTAGTTTTGATGATTTTCAAAGAAAGTATCTTTCTTATCTTTAGCAACATATGTATCACGATTAACGTAAACATTTGTTCCATCGATTTCAGTCTTACCCTTAGGTAAAGCTAATAATCCATCAATACCTTTTTCTAAAATATAATTAATTGCAGTATCAATGTTCTTTGAAATACCCTTATATCTATAAATATCTTTTAGTTTTCCAACTATCATTATCTTTGTACCTCAGCATGACCATTAGACTTCATAAAGTCTTCAATATCTTCGCATGATAATAAACATGCATCACCATAAATTGTGTGCTTTAATACGCTAGTATTTAATCCCCAATTTACAGCAAATTCTGGATCATCAAAATTCTTTAGTAATCCATGAATTACTCCACTTGCAAAAGCATCTCCTCCACCAATTCTATCAAAAATCATAAATTTGATTGGTTGAGTTAAATGACAACCTGTTTCAGAATAATAATATGCAGCTAAACTGTTTTCAGTTGCACTATATACAACTCTATCAGTACCAAAGACATATTTTACACCATATTTTTTCATCATCTTAGGCATAACGTTTTGTCTCTTGACATGCATACTTTCATTTTCAAGACCTTCATCAAGAGGTACTTCAAGTAAAGTATTACAATCCCAGAATGAGCAGAACATTACATCAACATATGGAACAATCTTTTGATACCATGGCTTAGCTTCTTCCATTGTCCAAAGTTTAGCACGATAGTTAAAGTCAAAAGAAACCTTAATATTATGTTCACGGCAATATTTGCAGCATTCAAATGCAACTTTTGCAACACGATCATTTAGCGCAAGAGAAATACCTGAGACATGGAACCAAGTCGCTCCTTCAAATACTTCATCTAAATCAAATTCAGAAAGTTGAATACGAGTAATCGCAGAGTGCTTTCTGTTGTAAATAACTTTACTAGGTCTACCACCAAAACCAGACTCTAGGAAATAAATACCTAAAGTAGTAGATCCTCTTACAATATAATCTGTATTAACACCATTAGCCTTTAAATGACTAATTGCACCATCACCTAACTGATTAGGTGGAAGTTTTGACATGAAGTAAGTAGAATGACCCATATGGGCTAAAGCTACCGCAACATTTGCTTCTCCTCCACCATAATTAGCTATATATGAGTGAGTTTGATTAATTGTTTGATGATCTGGAGTAGATAAACGTAACATTATTTCGCCAAATGTAATGATTTTTTCACTTTTTCTAACCATTTGACAATCCCTCCAAGAATTAAATTAATTACTTCTTGCTAGCTTTCATTTCTTCACGAGCTTTGCGAACTGCTTCTACATATTGCTTAGCTCTTTCAGTAGTTGTAGCTAAATCTCCATTCTTAGCAGGAGCTGTTAAGTGAGAACCAGATGAAATGCATACTGCACCATTCTTAATCCATTCACCAGCATTTTCAAGATTTACACCACCAGATGGCATTAAGTTAGCATAAGGAAGTGGTCCCTTTACGTCCTTAATGAATACAGGTCCAAGCATATCTCCTGGGAATACTTTAATTACATCTGAACCATATTCCATAGCTGTAACAATTTCCTTAATTGTTTGTGTTCCTGGAATATATGGAACTTGATATCTGTTGCAAAGTTTAGCAACTTCTTCATTAAATGAAGGTGCAACGATGAATTCAGCACCAGCTAAAATTGCTGCTCTAGCAGTTTCAGGGTCAAGAACTGAACCAGCACCACAAATTAACTTGTCAGCGCTAATTTCCTTCTTTAATGCGGCAATAACCTTATCTGCACCTGGAACAGTGAAAGTAACTTCGATACCCTTTACACCACCATCAGTACAAGCCTTACCAATATTTACAGCTTCTTCTGGAGTGTTTGCACGAACAACGGCAACAACACCACATTCAGCTAAACGATTTAATACATCAAATTTCTTCATAATAAAACTCCTTTTTGTGTATTACCAAGTGAAAAATTAATTTTCACATACCTTCTATATTATACAATTTTACAATAAACGTTGTCAATTAATATTCAAAATATTAGGAAGGATTTAAATACCGAACCAAAGAAAAAAAGCGAGAAACTCGCTTTTAGTCTATAAAATCAAATACATAACCCATAACGTCTACTGTATCACCGTCAGAACATCCTTTTTCTCTAAGCATGTCATCTACACCCCAACTTCTAAGTTGACGTAAGAATTTTGTAACGGCTTGTTCTTGATCAAAGTTTGTCATTGCAATAACTTTCTCTAAGAATTTAGCTTCTACAGTAAAGTAATGCTCACTAGGTCTCTTAACAATAATAGTTCTATCTTCAGGCTTATATTCATAAGTAACCTCAGTAGATTTTTCATCATCTTCAAGTAATTCGAATTGAGGAGTTTCTTGAATTAGATTATATATTTTATATTTTAGTTCATCAAGATTAGTGTGATTTAAGGCAGAAATTTCAATAACCTCAAGGTCAGGATATGCCTCTTTAAACTTTGCAAGATTTTCATTTGCTCCTTCCATTTCCATCTTGTTTGCAACTACAATTTGTGGACGTTTTGAAAGGTTCATCTTGTATGTTTGAAGTTCATTATTAATAATCTTGTAGTCACTGATAGGATCTCTTCCTTCAGTAGCAGCCATATCAATAACATGTACAATAACTCTACAACGTTCAATATGACGTAAGAATTCAAATCCTAATCCAGCACCTTGGCTTGCTCCTTCGATTAAACCTGGTAAGTCAGCCATAACGAATGATCTATCTAAATCAACGCGAACCATACCAAGATTTGGAGTTAATGTTGTGAAGTGATAACTTGCAATTCTAGGCTTGCAGTTAGACATTGCACTAATTAGTGTTGATTTACCAACTGATGGGAATCCAACAAGACCACAATCAGCTAAAACCTTTAATTCACAACGAATATATCTATGTTGTCCAGGTTCACCTTTTTCTGCATAATCAGGACATTTTAATACTCTAGTAGCAAGTGCCATGTTTCCACGTCCACCTCTACCACCTTTTGCAATAACTTCTTCTTGTCCGTCTCTAGTGATGTCAGCTATAACCTTTTGAGTGTCATCATCATATACGATAGTACCAAGAGGTACACGAATATAAGTATTTTCAGCGCCTCTTCCGTAAGCACCTTTCTTCATACCTCTTTCACCTTCACGTGCAAGAATAACTTTTTTGTAACGTAAATCTAGTAAAGTGTTTAAGTTCTTATCACCAACGAAGATAATAGAACCACCTCTACCACCATTACCACCATATGGTCCACCCATTTCAACTTTAAGCTCTCTACGGTAAGAAACAATACCATCTCCACCTTTACCAGCTCTTAGTTCTACTTTGACTTCATCTAAAAATTCCATTATGGTTAACCTCCTTAACTTTAATTTTGCTTTAAAAAAAGCACCCAAAAAGATGGGTGCTTAATATCTACTATTCAGCATCTGGATATACAGAAACTTGCTTCTTTGAACGACCTAAACGTTCAAATTTAACTGTACCTGAAACTTTAGCGAATAAAGTGTCATCTCCACCGATACCAACGTTCTTACCTGGGAAAATCTTAGTACCACGTTGTCTATATAAAATAGAACCAGCAGTAGCATATTCACCATCACTCTTCTTAGCACCAAGACGCTTTGATTCAGAATCACGACCGTTCTTAGTAGAACTTACACCTTTTTTAGATGCGAATAATTGTAAATCTAAAAATAACATCGTCTAAACCTCCTATTTAAGATTTTTGTATATTTTTTGGATATTGCTTTGAAATTTCATCAAGATGATCAACTAAGTTATCCATAATCTTAACTACAGTTTCATTTTTTAAATCTGTTTCAATTAAGAAATTAGCTTCTTCATGAACAAGTTTCATGATATTGCAACCAAAGCCTAACTTATCAATTAAATTTGCAGTCATAGCAACGCCCATTGAAATTGAAGCACATACTATATCAGAACCGTATTCTTTATAATCAGCATGTCCTTTAACTTCGATTTTATAAGATTTATCACTTAAAGTGATTTTGTACTTTGTCATTTATAACTATTAAGCGTTAATTCCAGTAATAGTTAACTTTGTATAAGATTGACGGTGTCCATGCTTTCTTCTTTCATTGTTCTTGCAAACATACTTGAAGATAATGATTTTCTTAGCACGTCCTTGCTTTTCAACCTTTGCAGTTACCTTAGCACCGCTAACATATGGAGTACCTACAACTGTGTTGTCTCCACCTAAGAATAAAACCTTGTCAAAAGTTACTTCTTGACCAACTTCTGCGTCTAACTTTTCAACGTAGATTACTTGATCCTTTTCAACTTTAACTTGTTTTCCACCTGTTTCAATAATTGCGTACATGTCGTTACACCTCCTATAATATTTTTAAGACTCACTATAAAGGTAAGTTTATTCAACTTTTTAGAACCTTTTCTATGTGGTGCATGTTACAACGCTATAATTATATATTAGGTGAATGTAAAAGTCAAACACTTTTTGTAAATTTTATTTTAAAAA
>CAVGEZ010000037.1:0-17475 GCA_963628445.1 uncultured Eubacteriales bacterium | reverse complement strand
CGTTAGCAAATAAGTATCTCTTTTTTTTGAATTAAAATAATTGTATAATATGATAGAAATAGGTGATTATATGTTCAAAATATATGGTAAGAATTGTGTTAATGAAGCAATTAGAGCACGTCATGAGATTGAGGTCCTTGATATTGAGGAATTAGCAGATAAGAAGAATCCTGAATTTAAAAGAATGTTAGAAGATAAACATATTAAATATAATATTCTTCCTAAGAAGAGCATGGATAAGAAGTATGGTGCTAATCATCAAGGGTTTGGTGCAATTGTATCAGAATATAAATATGCAAATCTTGATGATTTAATTAAATTAAAGAAGGATTCAAGAAAAATATTTTTAGTCCTTGATGGAATTGAAGATCCTCATAATTTAGGTGCAATGATTAGAAGTTGTGATGCATTTTCAATTGATGCAATCATTATTCCTAAGAATAGATCGGTATCAATTACTGAAACTGTAGCGCATGTATCTACAGGTGCTATTGAATATGTACCAATTTGTATGGTTAATAATTTAGCTCAATGCTTAAAGAAATTAAAAGATAATGGTATGTGGGTTGTAGGTACTGATGCAAGTGCTCGCGAGACAGCAAGTGATATTGATAAGAGTCTTGATATAGCAGTTATTATTGGTTCTGAAGGATTTGGTATTTCAAAACCAGTTAAGAATGAATGTGATTACTATATTCAAATTCCTATGACTGGTCATGTAAATAGTCTAAATGCATCTGTTAGTTGCGGTATTATATTAGCATTACTTAAATAGTTAGAAAACTTAAAGTGGCTTTTAATGAATATGAATTAATTTATTTATTTAGATATGAATATAATGAAAAAGCCTTTCAATATTTAGCTAAGAAATATGAGAATATTATAAGACGTACAATATATGAATATAATTTAACGAGTTTTAATGATGATGTATATCAGGTGGGACTTATTACATTAAATAGATGTATTGAACTTTATGATATGGATTCTAATTATCCTTTTCTAGCTTACTTTGTAACTAGTCTTAAGAGAATGGCTTTTAGATATAGACAAAAAGAAAATTATCCATATTATAGTGAGTATGATGATAATTTACTCTATGATAGATCAAATCTTACTCTTAGTGATAATGTTAAATATTATGAGTTTGAAGGTTTAAAATTAAACCAATTAGAGAGTGATGCAATGAACGAAATCTTTATGGGTGGATGTTCTTTTGATGATTTTTCTAAGAAGCATAATATAAATATTAAAAAAGTTTATAATTTGGTTTATAGATTGAAGCTAAAATTAAGACAAACAATAAAATTTAATTAGTGCCTTTCTTGACTAATTGTATTTTGTATAATAAAATATGATTAGCACTTTTAAAGGAGTGGTTTTTTTAATATGAGAGAAAAAGTTATCTTAGTTTGTGAGGAATGTTTATCACGAAACTATACAACAACTAAAAACAAACAAACAACTAGTGAGCGTTTAGAATTTAAGAAATTTTGTCCTAAATGTAATAAGTATACTATACATAAAGAAACTAGATAAAGGAGATTGGTTATGGCAATAAAAAAGAAACAAGATGTGCTTGATAGAAAATCAAGAATACTTGAAGTTTTAAGTAAAGATTATAAATGGGAAACATATTTATATATATTTATCTCGTTATTCTTAATTGAAATTGGTGCACTTATATTAAACAGTGTAATTCAATTTAAAGATACTGTTCCACTTCTAGGTACATATCCTACAGCATTTGCAATTATAATTGTAGTTGTTGGTGCACTTAGTTTAATTTATGCATTATATCCATTTATTAGACAAGCTTTCCCTGAAATTAAAAAGGTTACTTGGCCTAAATGGAGTTTATTCTTAGGTAATGCAGCTAAGACATTCTTATTCTTAATTGTCTTAACTTTAATCTATTTTGTATTTGATATCATTATTGGTGAATCATTATCTAGATTATTTAATTTTACAACAAGATAGGAGATAAATTGTTATGAAAAAATGGTATATAGTTCAAACATATTCTGGTCAAGAAAATTCAGTTAAAGAAGATCTTGAACTTCAAGTTAAGTCTAGAGGATTTGAAAATCAAATTTTACAAATCATCGCACCAGATGAGACTTATGAAGAAACTAAAGTTGATAAAAAAGGTGTAGTTAAAAAAGTAACTAAGACTAGAAAGATTTATCCATCATATCTATTTGTAGAAATAGATGTTGAAGAAGTTATTGATCAAGCTACTAAGGTTAAGAAGTACATCGTTGATGATGAGGCTTGGTTCATGATTCGTAATACTCCAGGTGTTACAGGTTTCTTAGGTTCAAGTGGTAGAGGTACTAAACCAAATCCTGTAAGACAAAGTGAAATGGACGGAATCTTAATGCGTATCGGTAAGATTGAAAAGTCTGAATTTGAATTCCATGTTGGAGATAAGGTTGAAGTTGTTGTTGGACCATTTGCAGGTCAAACTGGTGAAATTTCTAAGGTTAATGAAGCTAAAGAAACTGTAACTGTATTACTTCCTATGTTCGGAAGACTTACTCCAAACGATTTAGTTATTACTGATGTTAAAAAACTATAATGATTAAGGCAACTAAAAGGTTGCCTTTTATTAATGTTTAAATGTATAATAATATAAAGGTGGGATGCTTATGACTCAGGTTAAAAGATTTATATTAATTATATTTATATTATGTTTAGTAGATGATATATGTGTTTACATTAATTCTTTGTTTATTGAAAAAGATAAATTAACTTCGTTTTATTTGATAGTTGCAAAGTTTGACAATGGAAATGTTGTTTTAAGTCTTGCATTTTCATTTCTCATCTTAGTATCTTTAATTACATTCTTTAAATATTTTTTCTCAAAAAGTGACGATTAACTATTACTTGTGTATTAGTTAATCTTTTTTAAATTAAATTTACAAAAAATAAAAAAATAATGTTGACAAGAAAGTTAAGAATATATATAATGTATAAGCACGTGTATGCAATACGTGATAGTGGAAGGATCTAAAGTCCGCTATATACCACAAAGGTAAGGAGGAAATCTTATGGCTAAGAAAGTTGTTAAGTTAGTTAAACTTCAAATTCAAGCCGGTAAAGCTAATCCAGCTCCACCAGTAGGACCAGCTCTAGGTCAAGCAGGTGTTAATATTCCAGGATTCTGCCAACAATTCAATGACAGAACTAAGGATAAAATGGGTTATGTGTTACCAGTAGTAATCTCTGTTTATGATGACCGTTCATTTACATTCGTTGTAAAGACTCCACCTGCTTCTGATTTATTAAAGAAGGCAGCTAAGGTAGAAAAGGGTTCTTCAAATTCAAAGACTACAAAGGTTGGTACTATCTCTAAGGCACAATTAAAAGAAATTGCTGAAATGAAGATGCCAGACTTAAATGCAAACGATGTTGATGCTGCGATGAATATCATTGCTGGTAGTGCTCGCAACATGGGTATCGAAATTAAGGATTAAGTTCTTGGTTCTACTTTTATAGATAAGAATAAGAACTAAAAACTTGTGGGAGGATCTCCCGTTTAAACCACATTTTTAGGAGGAAATAATATGAAGAAAGGAAAAAAATATATCGAAGCTGCTAAGCTTGTAGATCGTAAGAAATTATATAGCATTGTTGATGCTTGTGATTTAGCTTGCAAAACATCTACAGCTAAGTTTGATGCTACAGTTGAAGCTTCATTCCGTCTAAACCTAGACCCAACTAAGGCAGAACAAAACCTACGTGGTGCTATCGTTCTTCCAAACGGTACAGGTAAGACTAGAAAAGTTTTAGTTATCACTCGTGGTGCTAAGATTCAAGAAGCTTTAAATGCCGGTGCTGAATATGCTGGTGAAGCTGAATACATCAACAAAATCGCTCAAGGTTGGTTTGATTTTGATGTTATCGTTGCTACTCCAGATATGATGGGTCAACTTGGTCGTCTAGGTCGTGTATTAGGACCTAAGGGATTAATGCCAAACCCTAAGACTGGTACTGTAACAATGGACGTTGCAGGTGCAGTTAAAGATATTAAGAATGGTAAAGTTGAATACCGTTGCGATAAGTCAGGTAATATTCAAGTTCCATTCGGTAAGGTTTCATTCGGTGCTGAAAAGTTAGCTGAAAACTTCAAAGCTATCTACTCAGTTCTAGTAAAGAGCCGTCCATCTACTGTTAAGGGTGAATACGTTAACGGTATCAGTGTTTCATCAACAATGGGACCTGGTGTTAAAGTAGACCCATCTCAAAACTAATCTTTTGAGAATTTAAATTTTAATTATTCATTAATTGGATAATATAAGCCGAAGAAAGTAGGCGTGCAGAAAATGCACTTAATTTCTACCGAGGCGTAAATAAAGTTTTAAGTTAAATTAAGTCTTTTTTACGTCTATTGTGTAGAAAAGACTTTTATTTTTGAAAAATTTTAACGGAGGAAATACTATGGCAAAAGAAGTAATACTTCAAAAAGAACAAGAAGTAAATGCTGTTGCTGAAAAGATTGCTAAGGCTAAGAGTGTTGTTGCATTCGATTACCAAGGTTTATCTGTTGAAGCATTTATGCAATTACGTCGTACTCTTTTAAAGAATGGTTGCGAAATTATCGTTTTAAAGAACAATATTTCTCGCCGTGCTGCTAACAAGCAAGGTTATAGTACATTTGCTGAATCTTTAAAGGGACCAAAAGCTATCGCTTTCTCTTATGAAGACGAAGTATCTGCTGCTAGAGAATTAGCAACATTCGCAAAAGACAACAAGCAAGTTATTTTAGGTGCTGGTGTTGTTGACGGTAAAGAATGCAATGAAAAAGAAATTAACGCTATCGCTGCATTACCATCAAGAGAAACATTATTAACTCAATTAGCTGCTGGTATGCTTGGTACTCTATCTCAATTAGCAATTGGTTTAAATATGCTTGTTGAAAAAGACGCTGAGTAATTAACAAAAACTAAACAAACAAATTAAATTATCTAAAAATATTATTGGAGGAAAATTATCATGGCAAAGTTAGATAAAGTAACATTTATTGAATCATTAAAGGAAATGTCAATCCTTGAAATTAAGGAATTAGTTGACGCAATGAAGGAAGAATTCGGTATCGACCCAACTGCAGTTGCTGCTGCTCCTACTGCTGGTGCTGCTGCTGAAGCTGAACAAACTGAGTTCACTGTTGTATTAAAAGAAGTTGGAGCTCAAAAGATTAAGGTTATCAAAGTAATTAAGGACGTAACAGGTCTAGGTTTAATGGAAGCTAACAAGTTATTAGCTGCTACTCCTGCAAACGTTAAGGAAAAGGTTTCTAAGGCTGAAGCTGATGATTTAAAGGCTAAGTTAGAAGAAGCTGGAGCTACTGTTGAAGTTAAGTAATAAATAAAAGTCCGCTATAAAACCTGAGCAATACTCAGGTTTTTAGTGTTTTATTAAGAATATGGCAAATTATCATTATTATTCAGAAAATGAAGATGGACTAAAAAGTGATCCTAAAGCATACACATATTATTTCAAGAACCATAAATTTACATTTAAAACTGATAATGGTGTATTTTGCAAAAACTATTTAGATTTTGGTACTTTTACTCTTTTAAATTATTTTGTACCTAATCAAATAGATTTACCTATACTTGATGTAGGTTGTGGATATGGTCCTATTTCAATTATTATAAATAAAATTCATAACAAAGCTGTTGTTGGAATTGACATTAACGAACGTGCAGTCAATCTTGCAAATGAAAATCTTAAATTAAACGATGTACAAAACGTTAAAATTTTCAAAAGTGATGTCTATTCAAATGTTGATGTTAATCAAAAATTCTCTTCAATAGTTACTAATCCACCTATAAGAGCAGGAAAGAGTGTTGTTTTTTCAATTTATGACGGCGCTTATGAAAGGCTAGCAAAAGGCGGAGAGTTGTGGGTTGTTATACAAAAGAAGCAAGGCGCACCAAGCACTAAGAAGCATTTAGAAGAATTATTTGGGAATGCAGAAGTTGTTGGAAAAGAATCTGGATACTATATTATAAAAAGTGTCCGTTAGTCTATTGACAATTTGACACATACCACATATAATATTAGAATGCTAATAGTAGCGTTTTGTACATATTTTAATACAAAGAAAGAAAATGTGAGAGGTGGCTGTAATGAGTTACAAAATTAAGAATTTTGGTAAGAAGTCAGTAAGAAGAGACTATTCTAAAATCCGTACTGAAATTGAAGTTCCTAACCTAATTTCAATTCAAACTGAATCTTTCGATTGGTTTGTTAATCAAGGACTTAGAGAAGTATTCGACTACGTTTCTCCTATCAAATCATTCGATCAAAAGTTAGAATTGTATTTTGGTGATTATCATTTTGAAGATCCTAAATATGATATTATCGAATGCAAGTACAGAGAAACTAACTATTCTAGACCATTAAAGTGCAAAGTTCGTCTAAACAATCTAGAAACAGGCGAGCAAATTGAACAAGAATTATACTTTGGTGACATGCCATATATGACACCAGTTGGTACATTCATTATCAATGGTGCTGAACGTGTAGTTATTTCCCAAATCGTTCGTTCTGCTGGTATTTATTACAATCATGACATAGACAAAAAGTCTGGTAATGATAGATATGCTGGTCAAGTTATCCCTACTCGTGGTGGTTGGATTGAATTTGAAAAAGGTTCTAAGGAAATTTGCTATGCAAAATTAGACCGTTCTAAAAAGTTCCCTGTAACAACATTATTACGTGCATTCGGTCTTGGAACTAATGAAGCTATCGAAAAGGTTTATGAAAATAAAGAATTCTTAGAAGAAACTTATAAGAAAGATACTGCTAAGAATGCTGATGATGCTGTTATCGAAGTTTATGCTAAGATGAAGCAAGGTGAAGTTGTACCAGTTGATGGTGCTAGAACATTCATCATTGATCATTGGTTCGATGCTCATAGATATGATCTTCAAAAGGTTGGACGTTATAAATTCAACTTAAAGCTTGATGTACTTTCTCGTGCTAAGGGTCATATTTTAGCTCAAGATGTTATTGCTAAGGATGATATTTTTGACGAAGAGACTGGTGAAATTTTATACGAAGCTGGTGCTGTTATTGCTACTCAAGGTTCTAAGGTTGAAGGTGATGTATATAATACATTAAACAATGCTAGAGCCGCATTAAGAGAAGAAATCGAATTAACTTGCGATATGGGTCAAAAGCCTACTATTGTTGAAGTTCTTAGAGTTAAGGTTGAAGAAACTGGTAAACTTGTTAAGATTATCGGTAATGATTCAACTGAAGATTCATTACATATCACTTTAGCTGATATTTTTGCATCTGCAAGCTATTATTTCAATCTTTATGATGGTGTTGGTAACATTGATGACATCGACCATTTAGGTAACCGTAGATTACGTTTAATTGGTGAATTACTTGTTAACCAATTTAGAATTGGTTTCGGTAACTTACAAAAGAATATTCTTTATAGAATGTCTACTGTTGATATTCATGAAGCTACTCCAGCAAACTTAATCAATATTAAATCACTTACAAGCGCATTAAATCAATTCTTTGGTTCATCTCAATTATCACAATTCATGGATCAAATTAACCCACTTGCTGAATTAACTCAAAAGAGAAGAGTTTCAGCTCTTGGTACAGGTGGTATTTCAAGAGATAGAGCTGGTACTGAGGTTCGTGACGTACATGATACACACTATGGTAGAATGTGTCCTATCGAAACTCCAGAAGGTGGTTCTATCGGTTTAATCACTTCTCTTGCAAACTATGCAAGAACTGATGAATATGGTTTCATTCAAACTCCATATTTAAAATTCTCTGTTGATGAGAATGGAAATAAATATATTCCTGAAATTGTTAAGGATGAAAACGGAAACTATCCAAGTGATAAGTTCCAATATATGACTGCAATTGAAGAAGAAGGACATATTATTGCTTCAGCTTCAACTCCTCTTGATGAAAATGGTTATATCACAAGCGACACTGTTATTGGTCGTTTGAATGGTGAAACTAAGATTTTCAAGAAGGAAGAAGTAGAATACATGGACGTATCAAGTAAGCAAGTTGTATCTGCAGCTACTGCTTGTATCCCATTCCTTGAACATGACGACGCTACTCGTGCCCTAATGGGTTCTAACATGCAACGTCAAGCTGTTCCAGTAATTGCTCCTGAAGCTCCACTTGTTGGTACTGGTATGGAATATAGAGCTGCTAAAGATGGTGGTTCTGCAGTTGTATGTCAACTTGATGGTGTGGTTGAATATGTTGATGCTAAGAAGATTGTCGTAAGAGAAGCTGGCGGAAACTTACACACTTATAAACTTGTTTCATTCTTAAGATCAAATGCTGCAACTACAATTTGGCAACGCCCTATCGTTAAAGAAGGAGAAGTTGTTGAACGTGGTGATATCTTAGCAGATGGTCAATCAATGGATCATGGTGAACTTGCATTAGGACGTAATGTTCGTGTAGCATTTATGACTTGGCAAGGTTACAACTATGAAGACGCTGTTATCATGAGTGAAGATCTAGTTAAGAACGATGTTTATACATCAGTTCATATGGATGTTCATACAATTGATTGCAGAAGTACTAAATTAGGTAAAGAAGAATTAACTAGAGATATTCCAAACGTTGGTCCAGATGCGGTTAAGTATCTAGACGAAAATGGTATTGTTATCCCTGGTACTGAAGTTCATGAAGGAGATATTCTTGTTGGTAAGTTAACTCCAAAGGGTCAAACTGATCCAAGCCCAGAAGAAAAGCTATTATTTGCTATTTTCTCTGAAAAGAATAGCCGTGAAGTAAGAGATACTTCATTACGTGTTCCTCATGGATGTGATGGTGTTGTTCAATCTGTTCAACACTTTAAGAAGGAAAATGGTGATGAACTTCCTGCTGGTGTAAATGAAACTGTTAGAATTTACATTATCCAAAAGCGTAAGATCGGTGTTGGTGATAAGATGTCTGGTCGTCACGGTAACAAGGGTGTTATTTCTAACGTATTACCAGTTGAAGATATGCCATATTCAGCAGATGGTCAACCAATTGACATCATGCTAAACCCACAAGGTGTTCCTTCACGTATGAACATCGGTCAAATCATGGAATTACATGCAGGTCTTGCAGCTAAGAAATTAGGTATCAAGATTGCTACTCCAGTATTTGACGGTGTTTCACAAGAAGAATTAAAAGACCTTATGATTGAAGCTGATGTTCCAACAGATGGTAAGATTACTCTATATGATGGTAGAACTGGTGAACCATTCGAAAATAAGATTAACGTTGGTATCATGTACTTTATCAAGTTAAACCACATGGTTGACGATAAGTTACATGCAAGATCAGTTGGTCCTTATACATTAGTTACACAACAACCAATGGGTGGTAAAGCTCAAAACGGTGGTCAACGTTTCGGTGAAATGGAAGTTTGGGCTCTTGAAGGTTATGGAGCTGCTCACTTATTACAAGAAATGTTAACTCTAAAGAGTGATGACATCGTTGGTCGTAACAAATTATTCAGAAATATCGTTGATGGTAATCCATTACCAGAACCAAGTATTCCTGAATCATTCAGAGTATTAACTCGTGAATTCAAAGCACTTGGAATTCATGTTGAATTAATTTCTAACACAGGTGAAAACGAAGTTGAAAAGTCATTAGTTGATTTAGACAATGATGATTTCTTAAAGAAAAATAGATTTTAATTAGTAGGGGTGATTAGAAAATGAGCAAAAAATATCAATACATGCGTATTAGATTAGCTTCTCCAGATGAAATCCGTAGTTGGAGTTATGGTGAAGTTAAGAATCATGAAACAATTAATTACCGTACATTAAAGCCTGAAGAAGGTGGATTATTCTGTGAAAAGATTTTCGGACCTTCAAAAGACTATCAATGTGCTTGTGGTAAGTCTAAGAGAACTACTGAAAAAGGTAAAATCTGTTCTAATTGTGGTGTTGAAATCACTGAAGCTAAAGTTAGACGTGAACGTTTTGGTCACATCGAACTTGCAGCTCCAGTTGTTCACACTTGGTTCTTAAAGAATAGTCCATCTAGAATTGCTTTATTACTTGATATTAAAGCAAAAGATCTTGAGGACATCGTTTATTTATCTTCATATATTGTTACAGATTCTGGAAACGTTGCTGAATTACATAAGAAGCAAATTTTATCAGAGGAACAATATTCACAATTATATGAAACTTATGGTAAGAGATTTGAAGCTTTATCAGGTGCTGAAGCAGTTGAAAAGTTGTTAAAAGAACTTAACCTTAAGAAGGAAGTTGAAAAACTTCGTAATGAATTAAAGAATGCAAATAAGCAAAATCGTGATAAGACAATCAAGAGATTAAGCGTTTGTGAAGCATTCCTTGAATCAGATAATAAGCCAGAATGGATGGTTATCCATGCACTTCCAGTTATTCCACCAGATCTAAGACCTATGGTTCAACTTGATGGTGGTAGATTTGCAACTACTGACTTAAACAATTTATATATAACAATTATTAACCGTAATAATCGTTTAAAACAACATTATAATAATCGTGCTCCATATCTTATTACTAAGAATGAAAAGCGTTTATTACAAGAATCTGTTGACGCTTTAATCGACAATTCTAAGCGTAAGAGCAGTGGTGCTAATGATAGATCAAAGAGCTTAAAGTCTCTATCTGATTTATTAAAAGGTAAACAAGGTAGATTCAGACAAAACTTACTTGGTAAGCGTGTTGACTACTCAGGTCGTTCAGTTATCGTTGTTGGTCCATCACTTGAAATGTACCAATGTGGTCTTCCAAAGGAAATGGCATTAAATCTATTTAAACCATTCGTTATTAGAGACTTAATTAAGTATAATGAATGCACTATTAATGCTGCTAAGAGATTATGCGAAAAACAAGATGACCAAGTATGGCCAATTCTTGAAAATGTTATTAAAGAACATCCAGTTCTATTAAACCGTGCACCTACTCTTCACAGACTTGGTATTCAAGCATTTGAACCAATTCTAATTGAAGGTAAGGCTATTCGTCTTCACCCACTTGTATGTCCTGCGTTCAATGCTGACTTCGACGGTGACCAAATGGCTGTACACGTTCCTCTATCATTAGAAGCTCAAGCAGAAGCAAGACTTTTAATGCTTGCATCTAACAATATCTTAAACGCTAAAGATGGTGCACCAGTTGCAACTCCATCTCAAGACATGATCTTAGGTAACTATTATCTATCTTTAGAGCGTTCATTCAAACAAGGTCACTCTGACTTCTTACCAAAGAATGCTATCTTAGTTGATGATATTTCAACTTATGCATTTGATGATGTTTTATCTTCATCTCGTTATGACCAAGTTGAAATTGTTGCTGTTGGTAATGCTGAATCTGGATATGATTTATACAGACCAGCTGAATACCAAGAAGGTGCTTTCTATTCTTCATTCCAAGAAGCATATCTTGCTTATAAGAATGATGAAATTACATTACATACTCGTATCTTCGTAGACCCAAGACATTTAAATTATGGAAATTTAACAATGGAAAGATTCCATGGATTAAATATTGAAGGTAAGTACTTATTTACAACAGTAGGTAAGATGATTTTCAATAATATCCTTGATATTGAATTCCCATATGTAAATTCTGGTAATGCTAAATTAAGTGGTCTTACTGATTCTTCAATCTTCTTTGATCCAAAGACTGACAAGGTAGAAGACTTCCTTGCTCGTCCAGAAGATGAACCATTTAGAAAGAAGTTCTTAAATGCAATTATTGCTGAAGTATTCAAGAGAAGTAAATTAACTGCTACATCAATTATGCTAGACAAGTTAAAGAATCTTGGTTTCCAATATTCAACAATTGCAGGTTTAACAATTTCTATCGCTGACATTGACAACTACTCTCGTAAAGATGAAGTTCTTGCTGAAGCTAACGCTAGAGTTGATGAAATTAAGAATTTCTATAACTATGGTTTATTAACAGATAAAGAAAGATATAAGAAAGTCTGCGAAATTTGGCAAACTGTTCGTGATAACGTTGAAAAAGGTCTATGGACTGAAATGGAAAAACGTAAAGACAATGCCATTTTCATGATGGCTCATTCAGGTTCACGTGGTAGTTCTTCTAACTTCGCGCAAATCGCCGGTATGAGAGGTCTAATGGCTAATACTAACGGACAAGCTATCGAAGTTCCAGTTACTTCAAACTTCTATGAAGGTTTAACAGTTTCTGAATTCTTCATTTCTTCACACGGTTCTCGTAAGGGATCTACAGATACTGCCTTAAAGACAGCTGACTCTGGTTACTTAACACGTCGTTTAGTAGATGCTTCTCAAGAAGTTATCGTAACTATGGAAGACTGTGGTACTACAAGTGGTACTTTAGTTTCTGAATTAATTGACGATGATGGTAAGATTCAATTAACTTTAGGTAGCCGTTGTATCGGTAGATATCCAGCTAAGGATATTGTTGATCCAGCTACTGGTGAAGTTATCGCTGCTAGAAATGTTCTAGTTACTGATGAAATGGGTGCTCAAATTGATAAGGCTGGTATTAAGTCAGCTTACATTAGATCTAACTTAACTTGTGCTGCTCCTACAGGTGTATGTACTAAGTGTTATGGTCTAAACCTATCAACTAAGTCTGTAGTTGAAGTAGGTGAAGCTGTCGGTGTTATTGCTGCTCAATCAATCGGTGAACCAGGTACTCAGTTAACAATGCGTACATTCCATAACGGTGGTGTTGCTTCAGGTGGAGACATCACACAAGGTTTACCTCGTGTAGTTGAATTATTCGAAGCTCGTAAACCAAAGTGGAAAGCAACTTTATCTGAAATTGATGGTACAGTATTAAGTATCGTTAAGACTAAACGTGGTAATGATGTTACAATTGAAGGTACTGAACTTGATAAGGACGGTAACAATGTTGTTCAAACATACACTATTGATTCAACTTATGAATTATTAGTAAGTGAAGGATCTAAGGTTAAGCGTGGAGACACATTAAATAAAGGTCGTATTTCACCAAAAGAATTATTACGTATTAAGGATAAAGAAGCAGTTCAAAGATACATTATCGATGAAGTTCAAAAACCTTACATTACACAAGGTGTATCAATTTCTGATAAGCATATCGAAATTGTTGTACGTCAAATGTTACGTAAGTTAGTTGTTGTTAATGAAGGTAGTTCTAAGTTAATTCCAGGATTACAATATTCTGTAACTGAATTCTCTAAGAATATTAATGAATTAGTTAAGGAAGGTATTGAAACTGGTGTTGCACCAAAACTTCCAGTTGCTAAACCAATCTTATTAGGTATTGCAAAAGCAGCTTCAGGATCAGATTCATTCTTATCTGCAGCTTCATTCCAAGAAACTAATAAGGCATTAACTGATGCAGTTATCCGTGGTAAGAAAGATTACTTATTAGGATTAAAGGAAAATGTTATCATTGGTGGATTAATTCCAGCTGGTACTGGTATTCTTGAAGAAGAAGAATATCAATCAGCAGGACCTAGATTCGAATCTCTACTTGAGCAAACTAAATCAGCTCCAGTAGAAGCTCAAGAAGCTAAGGTTGAAAATGATCCATTAATTAATGCTAATAACGCTAATTTATCAACTGATACAGTTGAACAAGAAGTAATTGATGATTCAAATTCATATACTCAAGACGAACAAGTTTTAGTTGAAGAGTAATATTTAAAAGACTTTTAGGATTAATTCCTAGAAGTCTTTTTTAAACTCTTTAACAATAAAAAATAGTGTTAGAAATTAATCTAACACCATTAAATTATTCAGGCTTATTAATATATAGAATTCCTAAACAATGTGGTCCACAATGACATGATATTGTTCCGCCAGCATGAGTAGGTATAACTTCTTTAAAACCGTATTCTAATAATCTATTAGTAACTGCTTCAACGACTTCGTCAGGTGCAGTAGAATAAGTGATAAATACTCTAGTTAAATCAGGAGTATTAAACTTTTTAAGTGTATTTTCAACATACTCTAATACTACTTTCTTCATAGAACCACGATATTTCTTACCTGCACTCATTGCACCAGTTTCAGTATTTACTAAAATTTCAGGTTTTAAATGAAGAATGTTTGCTCCAAGCATCGCTAGCATAGAACATCTTCCACCTTTATATAGGTAATTTACACTTTCTAGGGAAAAAGAAGCTTGTACATAAGTTCTAGTTTCTAATGACGAGTCATAGATTTCCTTAGCTGTAAGTCCCTTGTCTGCAAGTTCTCTAGCTCTAATCGCAAGTAATGCAATTCCTGTAGATAGAGATTTAGTATCTACAATATAAACTGATTCAAAACTTTGACTAGCTTTGCATGCATTTTGATATGCACTTGATATAGCACTTGATAAAGAGAAGTGCACAATCGCATCATATCCCTCGCTTTTTAATTCTTTAAAGTGCTCAAAATATTGATATTCATTTACTGCACTTGTTTTTGGTAGTATTCCCGTTTTATCAGTAAATTCAAATAACTTCTCAGGTAATATTTCACCATCTAAGACACTATCTTGATCCATTATTAAAGTGAATGGAAGTGTATGTATATCATATTTATTTAATATTTTTTTTGGCAGATCAATTGTACTTTCTGCAGATATTGCAATTTTCATTACTTTCACCTCTAAATATCTCTATTATAATTCAATTTATTGACAAATTCAAAGAAATGTAAAAAAAGATTAAAAATAATGAACAAAAAATATATAAATGTCCATAATAAAGAAAATAATGTTTGATTAAAATTTAAAATATACTATAATTAAAGTCGTAGGAGGAGTATATTTTTATGAATACTAAAACTTTAAAGAAAATTGTTGGCATTGCAAGTATTGTACTAGGAATTTTAGTTCTAGTTATGGCTTCATTTGCTGCAGTAACATCAGGTAGTGGAGATAACAAAACCTCATATTCAGGTTTTAATCTTATCTTTGGTAAGACATTATCAGAAGGAAGTGTTGGTAGTCTTGCAAGCGGAAGTACTAAAATTATATTCTGCTTCGGTCTATTACTAGGTTATTTCTTACCAGTAGTTGCTGCTGTATTAATTTGCCTTGTAGTATTTGGTAAGTCTAAAGGATTATCATTTGTATTTGGATGCGTTGCATTCGGATGCTTCGTTGCTTCAATTATTTTAATTGCTTGCACAAAGAATATGGCTACATATGAAGTTACTGCATCTACTATTATTACTGGTAGTGGTACAACTACAGGTCATTTCACAGATTGGAGCCTTGGTGTTGGTTCAATCCTTGCATTAATTTGTGCTGGACTTGGTGCTTGCACATCTGGTACTTATACAGTACTTCAATTCTTAAAGAAATAAGAAAACTGATCTACCTATTTGGTAGATCTTTTTTTATGGTATGATTTTAGTTTATTATGTTTGACAAGACTAACAAAATGCTGTATCATCTAGATAGTTAGTTATAACTAACTTGAGGAGATTATATGAGTGAAACATTTACACATATTTTAGCTTATCATTCTGCTCCTGCCATTTGCGGAATTAAAGCTAGTAATTTAATAAGCATATCACTATCAGAACTTGAAGATATATATGAACAAATTAATGAGTTCAATTCAAAATTTAATCCTAAAGTATATATAAAAATATTATGTAAAAAGAATAAACGTCTTTTAATACTTATCTATAGACAAAAAACTTTGGAATCTTGTTTGCAAAATGCTTTAAATAAATCCTTTCTTTCATCTCTAGGATATCCTGATTCAAGTGATACAAATGTTTTACTCACATATTTACAAAAGAGATTAAAAGAATCTAATAGTTTTCCTCATGAAATTGGAATATTTCTAGGATATGATATTGAAGATATAAAAGGGTACATCAAAGGTGTTGACTGTATATATTCAGGTTATTGGAAGGTATATTCTAATTTAGAAGAAAAGTTGAAACTATTTAATTCTTATACGAAGTGTAGAGATACAGTTTGTAAATTATTAAATAGGGGATTTTCAATAGATTGTTTCATGCATTAGGAGGTTTATATGAACGCAAAGATTATTTATTGGAGTCAAACAGGTAATACTGAAGACATTGCTAAAAAAATTTCAGAAGATACAGGTATAGAATATGTTAGAGTGTCTGATATCACTGCTAGTGAAGCTATAAACTATGACACATTAATTCTTGGTTGCCCTGCAATGGGTGCTGAAGAATTAGAAGAAGATGAATTCAGACCATTCTTTGATGAATTAAAAGCTAATTTATCTAATCAAAGATTATTCTTATTTGGTTCATACGGCTGGGGTGGCGGAGAATGGATGCAAAATTGGGAACAAGAAGTTAAAGAGGCTGGATTAAATCTTTCATGTGAAGGCTTAATATCTAATTCTGATAGTAGTGATTTAGATAAAGAAGCGTACGAAAAGTTTATTAACACTATTAAAGCTTAAAGAATATGGATTATAAACTAATAATTGCACTACTTATACCATTTGTCGGAACTACTTTAGGTAGTGCAATGGTTTATTTATTAAAGAAAGATTTAAATCCAAAATTATTAAAACTTCTTTTGGGTTTTGCATCAGGAATAATGATAGCTTCATCAATTTGGAGTTTATTGCTTCCTGCAATAGAATCATATGATGCATCTAGCTATAAAAGATGGTTAGTGCCATCTACTGGTTTTGTCTTAGGTATAATTTTCTTACTATTACTTGACTTATTTGTTCCACATATGCATACTAATAATAAGGAAGAAGGAGTATCTAATACACATATAAATAAAACTAATAAGTTATTACTTGCTGTAACTATTCATAATATACCTGAAGGCCTTGCAGTTGGCTTAGTTATTGCAGGCGCTCTAAATAACTCAACTCTTATAAATGCTGCTTTAGCTCTATCTATTGGTATTGCAATACAAAATTTTCCTGAAGGAACTATTGTATCAACACCTTTAAAAGAAACTGGTATTTCTAAAACTCGTGCATTCATATATGGAATGTTATCTGGTATTGTTGAACCTTTAGCTGCAGTTGTTGCAATACTTTTTTGCAAAAACGTTGAATCAGTTCTACCATATGCATTATCATTTGCCGCTGGCGCAATGATTTATGTGGTAGCAGATGAATTAATTCCGCAAGGAAATGTTGGAACTAAATCATACCTTTCAACAATAGGACTTGCAATTGGCTTTATTTTAATGATGATATTAGATATAGCGTTAGGATAATATGAATAAAATTATTTTACAAATTAATGGAATGAAATGTGGAATGTGTGAAGCCCATGTTAATGATTTGTTTAGAAAGGGTATTAAGGTAAAAAGCATAAAATCTGATCATAAGAAGAATCAAACTATTATTATTTGTGAGGATGATTATACTAAAGAAGAATTAAATAAATGTTTAGATGGCAGTGGTTATATTATTGATGATATCTTGAAAGAAACTGCAAAAAAGACATTATTAGGATGGAAGTAGATATAAATA
>CAVGEZ010000036.1:0-18979 GCA_963628445.1 uncultured Eubacteriales bacterium | reverse complement strand
ATTGCCAATATCATTTACAATATGAAATTAAAAATAGAAGATAATTAAGAGTTATGAATTCAAAAATATCAAAATTGTATTAATAATTCTTATTTATTGATACAATCAGTAAAAATACTTTGCGTAATTTGTGCTTTGAATTTCTAAAACACAATAATTAGGTGGATATTAAACCTGATTAAATGTCTATTATAATTTCTTTTCTTTGTGAAAAAGTTGTGTAAATACATTACTATTGTATACTAAAAATAAATAAATTAATTATAATATAATTATAAAGAAAGAGAGGTAATTAATATGCCTAGACCTGGAAATAGATATGAAAAAATAGATAAAGAATATGATAAGATGACTCTTGATGAAGTAAAAGAATTGCTTGAGTCAAATGATAAAGAAGAAATTAAAGAATATACTAAGTATTTAACAAGAAAAGCTAATAAAGCAAGATCTTTATTTAATGGTGGTAAACCTAAGAAGAAAGGTAGAGATTTAAGTGCTGGTTATACTGAACATTGGAATGAGTTAATCGCAAAAAGAAAAAAGAACGAAAAGAAAGTAAGTTCTAAAATTCAAGTTGAAGAAGAAAAGGTAAATAATACTTATAAGAGAAAATTAACTGATTTAGAAATTAACATTATTAATTTTAAAAAGAAATATTTAATTGATGTAGAAAACGTTGGAAAAGAACTTGAGGCTAGTTTATCAGTGATGAATTCTAAGACACGTCTTACTAAGTATGGTGAGGGTGGAAGAAAGAGTTATAATTTTACAATAGATGATTCTAAGAAAGATGAGTTCTATGATAAATATAAAGATAGTTATAAGAGAAAGTTTAGAGATGCATATAAATTATTCCTTAAAAAAGGAAGAGTAGAATTAAATTCTAATAATATAGATGAATTTATTAAATCATATGATTCTATTATTAGAAATGTAATTTATGAAGATAAGAAAGTCTATGTTCCATATTATGGTGGCATGACTAGAGCTGAAATGAAGAGCATTATGACATCTAACTTTAACGTTAAGTACTGTAATGATTCTTATTTCGATAAATACTTATCTATGTCTATTAAGGATTTGGGAAAGCTAAAAGCGAAAGATATTAATCAAATACTAGCTGAAACTCATAAGGAATTTGGAGACATTATGAAGAATGCTTTAAGTGAGACTGATGTAAAGGTACAAAAAGAAAGAGTTTTTGAAAGTATTAAGAAGAGTTATATAGCTGTTAGTATGATTCATGGATGCCATGGATTCTGGTTTAAACTATTTAATAAGAAAACTGTAGAAAAAGAACAAGCATTCCTTGATGCAATAAAGAACACTGTTAAGAATAAATTTAAAATTCAAGACGAAGAGTTTGTAAGAGGAATATCATCTCCATTTAAGGAAGGCTATACATTTGTTCAATCTAAGGATTCTTATGTTAAGAACATCACAACTAAATTATCTTTCAATTTAAAGACGGATTCTATTATTAAAGAAGAAGTTGAGCCAAATAATGAATTAGAAGATGAAGAAGTAGTGGAAGAAAATCAAAATCGCATTAATATTGATGTTTCAATTGATGAAGATAACAAAATTAATGAAATTGATGAAGATATAGAAGAGAAAGAAGTATCTGAAGAATTAAATAAATAATATATTAAGGGACTATAACACTAGTTAGAAGCTATCTGTTATGGTCTTTTTTAATAATACCACTTAGGATATTATCGTAAGATAACACTTAAGACATTATCACAAGATAATCATACATATGAAATCCTTATAAACATTAATTTATTGAATTGTCAAGATAAAAGTGATAAAATATTTCTATATTATACTTATTTAAAATAAGTATTAAAATTAAATTATAAGGGTGATAGTTATGTTGAAAAAAATAGTAGACGAAAATGATGCACTTAAAGAACAATTAATGGTATTTGATACACTTGCTCGTCACTTTGAAAATGTATATTGGGTAGATTTAGAAAAGCGTACTGCAAGAATTCTTAAACTTGATGCATCTTATGTAGATGTACCAGGCAAAGAGGATCATAAAGAGTTTCCATTTGAGTCAGTAGTTAAACATTGGATTGATACAATTGTATACGAAGAAGATAGGGATAAAGTTACAAGTGTAATGACTGCTCAAAATATTTTAAAGAATTTTGAGACTAAAGATGAAGTTGTAGGTAACTATCGTAGTGTTGGTAATGGTGAAATACATTATTTCCAATACACTGTTAGTAAAGCTAGTAAAGACATGCGATATGCTATACTAGGATTTCAAAATGTTGATGATATTATTAAAGAACATGAAGAGATTGAATCTGCAAAAAGGAAACAAGAACTTCTTCATCAAAAGGAAGTTGATGAACAACTTTCTATTATAAAAGCTTTATCAAAGAGCTTTAGAAATGTGTTTGTTGCAAACATGACAGAAGGTACAGCTCGTGCTATAAGACTTGCAAATAACTACAACGTTAAAGCTGTAAGAGATGTTAGTAAAATAACATTCCACTTTGATGAGGTAATAGATAGATGGGTAAATGAGAATGTACACCCTGATGATAAGAAGAAGGTAAAAGAGTCTTTAAATGTTGAAAATATTAGAAGAGTATTTTCTAAACATGATAAATATGTTGGTACATATCGTAGTATTGAAGATGATGTATTGCACTATTATCAATATGATTGCAGAAGAGTAGATAATACAGAGAATGTCGTAGTAGGATTTCAACTTATAGATAAGATTGTAGAAGAACAAAAAGAAGCACAAAGAAGAGAAATGGCTTTAAGAGAAGCACGTATTAAAGAAGAAAAAGAACGTGTTGAGGTTATAAATTCCTTATCTACAATTTATTCAACTATCTTTCAAGCAAACCTTAAAACTCATGAATATGAGGAATTAACTAGTGTTCCTTTAATGGAAAAAGTTATTGAAAATAAAGGTAATTTTGATACTATTAAAGAAGTAGTATTAGACGCATTTGTTGAAGATGAATATAGAACACTTGTAAGTGATTTCTTAGATTTAGATACCCTTCCTTCTAGACTTGAAAAAACAAATACCGTAGTGATAGATTATAAAGCACCAAACAATCGCTGGATGCAAGCTCGTTTTATTGTTAAACGTAGAGACTCCTTAGGTAAAGTAGTTGAAGTATTATACGTTGCACGTAATATAACAGAAGAAAAACTTACTAAGTATCAAGCAGAACATGACGCTTTGACTGGAATTCTTAATCGTGGATCATTTGATCAAATTATTAAATCAATGGAATTTGATAAGAAGAAATTTGCACTTATCCTTATGGATATTGATAGATTTAAAGATGTTAATGATACATATGGACATCAAGTTGGTGATGTAATTTTGAAGAAAGTATCAAAATATCTTCAAGAAGGATTCCGTTCAATTGACCATGTTTGTAGAATTGGTGGAGACGAGTTCGCAGTTGTAATGATGGATGTTGATTTTGATTCTAAACATCTTATTGAAGAAAAGATGTCTAAAATCAATGAATTACTTAACATAAAAGAAGAATCTATTCCTCAAGTATCATTAAGTGTTGGTGTAGCTTTTACTGATTGGAATAATCCCGATAATAGCCTATTTAACAATGCTGACTTTGCACTTTACTATGTAAAAAGACATGGAAGAAATGGATGTCATTTCTATACAGGTGATGAAACTATTAAAAAATAGTAACATTACTAGTAATATAATATATATAAATATAGAGTTTAACATAAAGTATAATCTTTAATTAGAACTCTTTTTATTTTGTCTTTTATAATTTTAAAAATCCTATTGACCTAAAGTTAAGTTTAGTATAATAATTATATTGAAAATAATAAATAAAAGGAGAAATTATTATGTTAGGTAATTTTAGTTATTCAAATCCAACCAAATTATATTTTGGTAAGGATTCTTTAAACAATTTAGAAACTGAATTAAAAAAATATGGTAAGAATGTATTATTAGTATATGGATCAGGGTCTATTAAGAAGAATGGTATTTATGATTCTGTAATGGATATATTAAATAAATGTGAAAAAACTGTTTCTTTTGATCCAGGAGTTATGCCTAATCCTACTAAAGAGAAATTATTCGAAGGAGTAGATATTGCAAGAAAAAATAATATAGATTTTATTCTAGCTGTTGGTGGAGGATCAGTTGTAGATTATGCTAAAGCTTTATCTGTATCAGTACACTTTCATGGTAATCCTTGGGAAAAGTACTACTTAAAGATGGAAGATGTTGATAACGAAATTGTACCAGTTGGTGTTGTACTTACTATGGTAGGTACAGGTAGTGAAATGAATGGTGGAGCTGTAATAACTGACCCGGAGACAGGCCTTAAGATAGGTCATGTATTTAATGATAACGTATTCCCTAAGTTTTCTATACTAAATCCAGAATATACCTATACTGTACCAAAGTATCAAATGGTTGCGGGAATATATGATATATTCAATCATATTACTGAACAATATTTCTCAGGAAGTGACGATCCAACTAGTGATTATATTATGGAAGGATTAATGAGAGAATTAATTCATGACTCGCGTATTGCAGTTAAAAATCCTTATGATTATGAGGCTAGAAGCAATATTATGTGGACTGCAACATGGGCTTTAAATACATTAGTATCTAAGGGTAAAAAAGAAGACTGGATGGTACATATGATAGGTCAATCTATTGGTGGCGTTACTAACGCAACCCATGGTATGACATTATCTAGTATATCAATTGCGTATTACTCTTATATACTTCCATATGGATTAAGACAATTTGTTAAGTTTGCAAGAAATGTTTGGAATATAAATTCGTGTTCTGATGATTTGACAGTAGCTCGTCTAGGGCTTGAAGAAATGAAGAAATGGATGGAAGAAATTGGTCTTGTAATGAATATATCTGAACTTGGTGTAACTGAGGCAATGTTTGATAAGATAATTGATGGTACATTTATTCTAGATTCTGGTTACAAAACTTTAACTAAAGAAGAAATTAAAGATATACTAAAAGCTAGTATGTAAATATATTAATAATTAAACCTATTTAGCAAGCTCTAGATAGGTTTTTCTTATGTGAATAATAATAGATATTATTGAAAACAATTAAATTGAGTAATACATATAAATTCTTGTTATTTATATATGACTAATATTAATATTGGAGAATGAATTTATGAATAATAAGAAATATAGAACTAATAAAATCACAAAAGAAGAAATGAATAAATTAACTGATAGGATAGATGCTTCTTTAGTTAAGTTTATTAAAGAAGGTAAATATAAAGAAGTATTAATGTCTATTGGTAATTTATCTAATTATTCATTAAATAATCAACTATATATTTTAATGCAAAATGATAAGGCTAAAACTATTTATGGTATAAAGAAGTGGAATTTGCTAGGAAGAAGAATTAAAGAAGGAGAGAAGGCTTTAAAAATATTTGCACCAATTATTAAAAAGGAAGTTGATAGTGATGAAGAGATTAAGGTGTTAGGATATAAAAGAGAAAGTGTATTTGATATATCTCAAACAGAAGGGAGGAAATTAGATGTATTTAAGTTTGATGAAACAATAGTTGTAGATAATAAGGATATAATTATTAAGTCATTAAAAGATACTATAGCTAAATACGAATTTAGTTTTAGTTTTGTATCAATAGAAGAACTTGGAGAAGGAGTGTTTGGATTATGTAATCATAAAGAAAAGGAAATAAAAATATTAGATAATTTATCTGATTTACAAGAAATATCTACTCTCATTCATGAATGTGGACATGCACTAGCACATCACGAGAAAAGAGAAGATTTTAAAGGATTAACAAAAAAAGAAATGAGACAAATTAAAGAAGTTGAAGCTGAATCCATCTCTTGTATTGTATCCAGTTATTTAGGCCTTGATACTGAAAACTTTAATTTCTCATATATTCTAGCTTGGTCTAATGCAAATATTAAATTATTTAGGCGTAATTTAGATCTTATCTCTAAATATGCGAAAGTATTGATAGATGGGATAAATATTGAATTAGAAAGAAAATAATATATTCTATTCTATTCTAATTTGTAAAGTTATATTGTAAAATATTGGTTAATTAAGGAGATGAGTGAGTTGGAGAATATTATTGAAACTAAAGACTTAACTAAAAAGTTTGGTTCTAAAATTGCAGTAAATAAAGTAGATATGCACATTAAAAAAGGTGATATTTATGGTTTTATTGGTGCAAATGGAGCAGGTAAGACAACACTGATGAAAATGTTGTTGGTCCATATATTACTGTTGTTGTTTTAAGTTTAATACAATCTATTATAAGTAAGGCAATAAACAATATAGATATTGAGTTTGCTAAATATGAATTATCTTGTTTACTCGTTTACCCTGAAACTACTTCAGTAAATGTTTATTTAGTTTGTACAGTCTATATTGTAGTATTTATAGTGATCGGATATTTATTAAATAGAAGAAAAGAAGTATAAATTAAATATATGTTAAATTAAGGTCTACATGAAAGTGTGGACTTTTATAATTATAAGGAATAAAAAAAGATTATGCAGACATGGTTTGCATAATCTTATCTAATCTTAACTATTTAATTTTACTTTATTGTATATGTCATAAATTTAGAATTTGTTAGTTCATTCTTCTTTCCCTAATCTAATTTGCTCATTAATTTCATCTATAGCCATCTCTGAATTGCCATTTTCCTCTGAAATTCTTTCAATCTCTCTAAGAGGGTTTATACTATTTGATGGTTTTATTATCTATGACCATATCAAAAGGAATAGCTTTAGTAGATATTAATCTTGAAATACAGATACGTAAATAAGTTTCTAAATCAATTCCTAACTTATTACATATGTTTTCAGCTTGTTTTTTAGAAGTTTCATCTATTCTAAATTGTACTAAAGCGTCTGCCATATTAATTCATCCCCTTATAATTTTATTATAGAGTCTGTTATAAATGGCGTTAATCCTTTATATTAATAAAAATAATACAAAAAGAAGGCAAACGCCTTCTTTACTGTATGAATTGGTATTTAATTAAAATTTTAAATCTATTAATATAATTCTATTTCAATCAACTTAATTTCAAGAGGAGTAATAGTTGTACTAACTAGAAGTGTATTATTACTTATTTGGCCTGTATCAAACTTACTTGCTGGAGTAGTAAGAGCTCTTAACATCTCAGTAGTTTCCTTATCAGGTATACCTGATACATTAAGTCTATGTGCTAAATCATAAATTGAACCTGTTTCATGATTAACTGAAGTAGTTTTTTCCTTATAATGTTTATACTTAATATTTGAAATATTAAAGTTAAATACAATATCCTTATTTTCCGCAAAAGGAATATATCTATTATTTTGACTTAAGTTAAAATAATCCCCTGTTGCGTAAAGATCAGAATAATGCTCATAGTTATATGCAAGAATAATTATTTTATTTAATTCTTTAGTAATAATATAACCTTCACCTTTTTCAATAATCTCACTACCTAATTTAGATAAGAACTTATACGCATAATAACTTGGTTTCTTTATACCATTTATTGTATAGAATCCAAGTCCACCATGAAGGAAGTTATCTGGTAATTGAGTCTCATCAATTAAATCTGATAAATACCAATGACCAAATGAATCAAGTCTATTAATGTTTTCTACGATAGATTTAGTTATATAACAAGAATTAAATATAGTATCAGAAAGTAGATTTCTATGACTTGTAGTAAAGTTGAATTCAGTTAAATATACTCTAGATCCATAGTAGAAGTTCTTTGATTTAACTAAATCAACAAACTTAGTGAAGTTATTTGGATCTGTTGGGAATTGTTCTTTATTAATTTGATTAAAATAATTAGAAAAATTATTTTCATAATAATGAACTATTAAGAAATTAGGATAACAATCATTTCTTTGGGCATAGCTTAAGAAGTTTTTATCCCATTCAATCATTTCCTTACATATAGGAAGTAAGGAAGGAGAACCAACTTCAATAAATTGATCTTTTGATTTGATTAAATCAAATATTTGTTTATAAAGTTTAAAGAAGTGATTATCATCAGTAAAACCATATGCGTGATTAGATGTGTCTGGTGCATTCCAGAATGTGAATGGCCAAGTTCGAACTACTTCACGTGAATATTTATTTATTATATGATCTAAGAAGACAGATACTAATTCTAAATAACTAGAATCACTAGTAGGTTCTGATACAATTGTACCATTGTCAAAGAATGATTTATCTTTAGCTAGATGATATGGCATAAAACTTAATTGAATTAAAGGTTTAATATTTAAACTTAATATATAATCTAGTACCATATCAATATAAACAAAAGAATAAGTAATAGTATTGCCTTTAAGTTTTACTACATGTAGCGAATCATCAAATATACCATGGAATTTAACATATTTAAAAGGTATTTCTCTTAAGGTTTCTTCAATTTCTTTACGTATGGTAAAATTTAAGAAATCTTTAGCGTGTGCTACTGTAAAGTAATTTAAATATGATTTATTTAATGGTTTAGAATTTAAATAAGAAGTATTTATATCACTAATAATTGAATTTTTATGTTTCTTTATTGCAAGTTGATATTTAATATCATTGTTTTTTAATAACTTATCTAGGTATTTGTTGGTATCAAATTCGGTTAAGAATTTAGCTTCACCAGGAGTTTTACTAGATAAATTCTTTTTATATTCACTAGGTGTAACATTATATATTTTCTTAAAAGCTCTAACGTAGGCTCTATCATCTGAAAAACCAAAGAGAATAGCTAAGTCTTCTAAAGTATATTTGTTTTCAAGTAAACTTGATATAGATTTAGATATTCTAAGTTCGTCATAGTAATCTTGGAAGTTTTGACCAAAATATTCTGTAAAGAAAGAAGAAATATAAGGAACTGTTAGATTAAAATGATTTGATAAATCTTTTAGTGTAAGAACTTTTTGATAATTAAGATTAATATATTTAATAATTTCTCTAAGTCTAGCCTGACTCTTGTTTGGACTTGTTTTTTTAGTGTTTGAAATAACTCTATATTTATTCATAAATTCTGCAAACAATGAATAAACAATAGATAGGTTTGCATATTTAGAATTATCCTGATATTTCAAATTATAGTTAACGATAGATGCAAGTAATGCCTTAATTTTTTGATAAGGAGTTTTATCCTCATCAATACTTGAATTACATTGGAATGTTAAATCATCAATATTTTCATCTTCAACGCCAATTTTTTCTAAATCTAGTAAAAGGGATAGAAGCACTGTATTTTCTCCCTTTACATAATGAGTATCATATCTATTTATTAATATGATATCCTCTGAAGCTAACAAATACTCTTTAGAACCTATTGTTATTTCTGCACTTCCTTCAAGTACATAAATTAATTCTAGTTCCTTATGCCAGTGTGGTTTTTGTTCGCCTAACTTATAAATGAACATTCTAAATGGAATAGAATCTTCAAAATTAAATAATTCATAATTGATACTTTCCATGGCATTATTTTAACTTAATTTTTTGATATATACAAGTAAGACTACAAATTTTTAAGATTTTTTAGGGTTATGAAAACGTTTGAAACATCAAAATTATTAAAAATATGTGAGTTAAACGTAAATAAAAGCGTTTTCATAAAAATGCAAAAAGAATAAAATATTTATGTAAAATAAAAGTGTTTTAGAAAGGAGAGTATGAATTATTCATACAACAAGAAATTATGAAAGAACCAATTTTTAAAGCAACACATATTGTTAAGCAATTCGGACCTACGATTGCACTAAATGACGTAGATATTGAAATATATCCTGGAGAAATTAGAGGTTTCATAGGAGAAAATGGTAGTGGAAAATCTACAATGAGCCAAATAATGACAGGTATATATGAAAAAACTAGTGGTACTATGTATTACCATGGTAAAGTATGGGAACCTAAGAGCCAAGTTGATGCATTAAGTAAAGGTATAGGTATTATCGTACAAGAGAATGGTACAATTTCTGCAATATCAGTAGCTGAAAATATTTATCTAGGTGAATTAAAACAATTCAGTGGTAAGAATTATTTTGAAGAGAGAAGAATTGTTAACTTTTCTCCTTTATATGATTTAGATACTAATAAGTTTGATTTACTTGCTAAAGAAGCTATAAATAATACTCTAGATCATAAAGAATTAGTTAAGGATTATAAGATTAAACTTAAAGAAGAATATTTGAGTTTAAAAGAAACTTTAACTAAATCAAATAATAAGAAGGAAGAAAACTTAAAGAGAGAATTTGATTCTAAGGCAGATGAGTTATATCAAAAGTTTAATCAAGAAATTAATTCATTAGGAGAAAAACATAAGTCAGACAATGTAGATGATAAGACTAAAGCTTACAGAATTAGTTATGAATCTAGTGAATTAAAGAAGAATTATAAGAAAGATATTAAGAGATTATATCAAGAAACTTATATGAAATTAGGTTGGTTAAAATCTGATTTAGAAGCCTTAAAGAATAAATATAAGAATTCAATTGATGATATTAATGAACCTCATCAAAATAAAGGTTTAAAGAAAGTTAAAGATTTCTTCTTAACTGCTATATTTGGTTTATTTGTTAATAATGATAAACTTGTAAGACACTCAAAATATGCACTAGCTAAGATTGGTGTTAATGACATTGATCCTAAGATGATTACAGCTAGATATGATATGCAACAAAGAAAGCTTATCGAAATAGCTAAATGTTTAAATAAGGATCCTGAAATATTTATTGTAGATGAAACTACAACAGCTTTATCTGAAACTGGTAGAAACCTTCTATATAAGAAGATGGAAGAGCTAAAAGAACAAGGTAAATCAGTATTATTTATTTCTCATGACTTAGAAGAATTAATGGATAAATGTGATACTCTAACAGTTCTTCGTGATGGTAATATCGTTGCAAACCTTGAAAAAGAGAAGGGTGAATTTATAGCTGATGATATCAAGAAATTCATGATTGGTCGTGAACTAAAGGGTGATTATTATCGTTCTGACTATGATTCTAGCTATAGTGATCAAGTAGTACTTAAGATGGTTGATGGTATTGAAGGAAGATCACTTAGACACGTAAACCTAGAATTACATAAGGGTGAAATCTTAGGTATTGGTGGTTTATCTGAATGTGGTATGCATACATTAGGTAAAGCGCTATTTGGTAATATTAAGATTGAAGGTGGATATGTTTACACTGGAGAAAATCTTGATAAGCTAGTTAGAAGTGAAACATTTGCGATGAGTCAAAAGATTGGTTATTTACCAAAGAATCGTGATGTAGAAGCACTATCGCTTAAAACTTCGATATTTGATAATATTGCGATTGCATCTATTAATAACATTGCAAAATTAAATTTATTTGTTTCTAAATCAGATGAAAAGAAACTTGTTAATAAAGAAGTTAAAGATTTACAAATTAAGTGTAATTCTTCAGCTGATTTAGTATCTAAGTTAAGTGGTGGTAATAAACAAAAAGTTTCCCTTGCAAAATGGATTGCAAATGACTCTGAAATCTTAATTCTTGACTGTCCTACTCGTGGAGTTGACATTGGTGTTAAACAATTTATTTATCAACTTCTTTATAAGATGAAACAAGAAGGTAAATCAATCATTATGATTAGTGAGGAATTACCTGAACTAATCGGTATGTCTGATAGAATCCTTATCATGAAGGATGGAGAAATTAAGAAAGAATTCATGAGATCTAAAGATTTAACACAAGAACAAATTGTAGAATATATGATTTAGAAAGGAGAAGGAAAATGGAAAATTACGGATTTAAATATTTTGACGCATCATACGTTGATAGAGTTGTAGATTATTCTGAATCGAGTAAAGATAAAGAAATCGGTAAATCTTTAGTCAAAGAATTAAGAAGTGAATACAAAAGATTAGATGATAAGTTAAAGAGTGAAATAAAAGAAGAAATAGCGCTACTTAATACTAATCATAAGAAGACGATAGAGAATGCTAAAGAACAAAAAGCTAGTGGCTTATCTCAAGTAGACATGAGTCTTGATAAAAAAGAACAAAAGAACGTTATAGTTGGTATTAAGACTGTATGTAAGAGAGCTATTAAGAAAGAAAATAGGGATTACGTAGAACAATTAAGATTATTAAAGATGAAGCGTGTTGACTTACATTTAGAATTAGTAAAACTAATTGCAAATGTGACAGATAAGGTTTCTCCTCTTGATTCACTAAGAAGTAAGAGACTTGAATCTAGTGCTACATTTAATTTTAAACAAACTATTACATCAAAGCGTTTCTGGGTAAACCTAGTTCCACTATTTATGTTAATTTTAATCATTGCAGCTTATGCAATTGGTAAAAATGTAACAGGTTACAATGGTGACTTAGGCGACGTTATTAATAATGGTATCTTCGTTGCGGTAGTTGCAACAGGTGCTGTCTTTATCTACTCTCAAGGTGGATTTGATATGTCACTTGGTAACGCTAGTTTAATGTGTGCTACAATTGCAGCTATAACTTATAATTCAACTCATAACTTAGCAATATCGCTAATAGTTGCAGTAATACTTGGTGCAGCACTAGGTATTATAAACGCTATTTTAGCTACAATGCTTAACTTACCAGTAATGGTTATGACTCTTACAATGATGAATATCCTATCAGCTATTCATGAAGCAATACTTGATGAATATGGTGGATTAATTAATGTTGATTCAGGAATGATTTCATCTCCTTGGATCTATGCAATATTCTTACTTGTATTCTTTATCCTATGTTTTGTTATATTTAACTATACAAAAGTAGGTAGAAGAAACAAATTTATTGGTGCTAATAAAGTAGCAGCCAAATTTAATGGTATTAACTTAATGCGTGCAGGTATCATTTCATTTGCAATTTCAGGTATTGGTCTTGGTATTTGCGGATTTATATTTGCATGTTCTATGAGCGGTACTAAGTACGGTGCAACTACAGTATTATCTCAAGTAGGTTTAAATGTAGTTATCGCAATCGTATTTGGTGGTATGACAACTTCAGGTGGTGCAAAGAGTAAAGTATCTTGTGCAATCATTGGTGCTTTCTTCTCAGTATTCCTAGATGAATTCTTTGCAGCAATCTCAACACCAACATTCCAAGTTGGATCTTATTCTTACATGGTTAAGGGTATCGTATTTATCATCGTATCTTTAGCTAACATGTGGGACACTAGAAGCAAAATGCTTGCTTCAGGAGGTAGTATACAATAATGAATTATTCTAAACCTATTAAATTTAATGATTCTAGTATAAGTAATAATCCTAAAGTTCAAAGAAAGACAAATCGCTTGTTCTGGTCTCTATTTTGTCCAGTATTAATGATTTTAATTGCTTCTGCAATGTCTAATATGAATGGAACTGGATTATTCAATATCGGTTCTGCATTTGATAACTTCTCAAACGTAATGATTATGGGACGTACTGTTTTAATGACACTTATTGCAGCACTAGCCCTAAATACTAACCTAAATTCAGGTCGTATGGATTTCTCACTAGGTGCAACAGGAGTACTTGCTTGTTTATTTGCCTCATTAATAGTACCTGGTGTAGATACAATACCTCATATCTTCCAATTCTTATTACTTTCAATAGTATTTGGTATGATTTTAGGTTTAATACACTCTCTAATTTTAATTGCAACTAAGCTTCCTCCAATTGTTGTATCTCTTGGTATGTGCTTAGTTTATGAAGGTATAGCTAAAGTAGTAGCTGAAGCTACAGGATCAACTGGTACAGTTAATCTTGCGATGGGAAGCCATACAACAAGCTTCTTCCAAGAACCTATCATCTTAATTCCATCATTAATCATTATCTGCTTAATAATGGCTGCAGCTCTATGCTACACAAGATTTGGTTATAACAAACTAGCTTTAGTATATGATCAAAAGATTTCAGTAGATACAGGTATCAATGAAATTTCTCACTGTATTGTATCATTCATTATCGCAGGTGCCTTAATTGCAATCTATCAAGTAATGTCAAGTTGTGGTACATCAAGTATTACAATCAATGTAAACCTTGCATCAAGTGGTACAGTATTTAAAAACTTCTTACCAATCTTCATTGGTGGAATACTAGCTAAATACTCTAACCAAATTGTAGGTTTATTACTAGCTGTAATTGGTACAACATGTCTATATACATATGGATTTGACAATGCTTTAACTGCAACAGTTTCATCTTTACTTAACGGATTCTCAGTATTTGCTGTATTAGTATATATGGTTGATAAAGATAGATTTATTAACTGGTTCAAGATGAAACAATATATGAGACGTGAAAAGAAATTATATCCTAATGGTAAGGAGGAATAGTTAATGAAGAAGCATATTATTAGAAGATCACTTATAGCTTTAAGTGCTGCAACAACTCTTGCAACACTTACTAGCTGTAACATTGAAAGCTTATTTATCTATGGTAATAATAAGACAGTATCATCAGATATCGAAACATTTGATAATACTCAAAATTCAATATTCTTTGCCTTATATAACTATTACGGATATGAAGGTCAACACTTCACTAATAAGTGGTTAGGTATGAATGATGCACTTGCTCGCCACGGTGTAGTTGTAACTGGTTACGAAGGACAAAAGGACGCTAGAAAGTTTAACATATCAATTAGTGCGAGTTCAGATTTACCAAGTGACACACAAATTTACATGGTAAACAACCAAAACTGGGATTCAGGTATTCAATATGATAAACCATTTAAAAAATATCACCCTATGGCAGTAATATCTACATGTAACGGTGTTGAATTCGCATCAAGCCCAATTTTATCAAGTGGTGACGGTATATCTAATGCTACAATGGGTGGTTTCTCAGACACTTATAGAACAGCGTTTGAAAACGGATCTTTAAGATATTTAGTTGCTAAATATTCAGCTCATATCTTACCTATCTTTGCAGCAGGTGTGTGTGCAGCTGAAAGTGGTAAAGCTATGAAGAATAGTGATGGTACAGCTTTAAGACTATCTATCACTAACTGGGCTATTCAAACATTAAGCGAATATGATGAACTTAATGCAATTGATAGTGTATCAAAAGATCATCCAACACTTAGAAAAGTTAATGTAGATAAGTATTTTGATAAGTCTAGTGATTCATATGGAGCTGAAAAGTTATCTGAGTTTGTTAGTAGTTCTTCAAAAGAAAATATTAAAGATTTATATGATTTAAATGGAACTAATGCTGATGCTGATAAAGCTAGTTACAGAAGTGGCGACAAGATTACAGTAGGTATCATTGCTCCATCAAGTGTAAATGATACAGTTCAAAAGTATATTGACTATATTAAAGGTTATTTAGCTGAAGCTTACAATGTAGAAGTGCTTCCTACAGGTAGTGTTACAAGTACTGATACTCAATCAACAGTAGCTAAAAAGTTATGTAATCAAGGTGCTAAATTTATTATCTCTTTACAAGATGACACTGAAAGAAATAAAGCAGCTCAAATTTGTAATGATAATAGCGTATTCTTTGCAATCGGTGGTAGCTGCCAAAACTTAATTGACTATAATGAAATTAAGGATTTAGATTACTACGTTGGTAGTATTGGTACAAGCCCTGAAGAAGAACGTCGTGCAGCTGATGAAATGACTGAATATTATTTACAATGTATGATTCACAGAGCTAAGAGTGATGAAGATTTATATGAATATCAAACTGAATATAAGAAGTTAAATAAGACAAGTGAAACTTACTATATTATTCCTTATAAAGAGGAGGATTATGAGTAATGGCTTTATTAAGTATTGATTTATATGTAAAAGCCTTGGCTCGTAAAACAAAAATTGATTTAGTTATACCTTCACTTAATTTACAAGGTGTACTAAAGAACAATGACGAAAAGTATTATCAAAATAGTGAAAAGAAGTATCCACTACTTATCTGTCTTCATGGATTTGGAGACGACTTAAATGGTTGGCAAACTAATACTCCAATCATTAAGTGGTGTGAAGAAAAGGGTATAGCTGCATGCTTTATAAATGGTGAAAACAAGTGGTATCTAAATATGGGACCAATCGATGATTTTTACAGTTTAATAGAGCGTGATGTAGTTGATTTCTTATATGGTAATTTCAAGTGCTTAACTCCTGAAATGCCTCTTGCAATTGCAGGTGTTTCAATGGGAGGATATGGTTCACTATATCATTATTTAAAGAATACAAATAAATACAAGGCATGTATTGCACTTAGCCCTGCCACAAAACCAGATTATGTGGATGAATCTAAGTACGGTACATTAAGAGAATTATTCTTAAATAATAAAGATAATAAATTAAATATTTACTTATCTATTGGTTCTCGTGATTTTATCTATGATCATTCAATGGAATTAAATGATTTCTTAAAAGAAAACAATGTTGGTGTTGAGTACAAGGTTGTTGAAGGATATGATCATTCATGGAATCTATGGGCTCATGAATTAGGTAATATATTTGATTATTTAAAACAAGTAGAATTCATTAAATAGGAGGATAAAAAGATGAAGAAAAGTTTAGTGATTTTTGGTTCAATGGCAGCATGTGCTTTAGCACTTACTAGCTGTGGTGAGAAGGAAGAAGCATTTAATGCAAGTGATTTAATCAAGACATTTGATTCAAGCATTAATACAACAGTTAATCTAACTTATACTGCAAATTATGATATGGATGTAAATGCAAATGGTGGAACTGGTAATATGGATTCATTCAAGCATAAGATCCGTTCTACTACAGTAGCTGAAATTGATTTAGGTAGTGATTTATATATTCATACAAAGAAGACTACTAAAGATGAATTACATGATACTAAGGATACAGTCTTAGAAGAAATCTTATATAAGAAAGATGGAAAGTACTATTATGAAACAACTAGTACACTTGCTGTTGAGGTTAGTTCAAGCGAGGCAAAAACTAAGGTTGATTCTATTTTAAAGAGTGTAACTAGTGAACAAGCAGGTTCAATTGATACATCTACTCTTTTATACAATAAGGAAGATAGATCTTACTTTGAAGCTCAATTATTCTGCTCAGATGCAATTCTTGGTGCTGATAAAGATGATTATTTAGAAGCAGTACCTAGCTACTCTAAAGAAGGAGAAGGACTAAAGGCTACTTATAAACCTGAATATGTTGGTTATAAGACAGATGGTGGTCAATCTGACTTAAAGGGAACTGAATATGCAGCTGAATTCAATGTAATTACTAATGGTAAGGGTTATGTAACAAGCTTCTCTGAAAAGTATAATAGTGCATCGCTAGACATGCATATTATGACTCCAGCTCCAACAATTATTCTTACAGGTGAAAGAAAGTTTAGCGCTACTTATGGTGAGAGTATTACAAAGGCAAGCTCAGTTGCTCATGAAGCTTCTAAGTTAAGCTATGAAGCATCTACTGGTGGTTCATTTGTAGTAGGAACTTGTGCTAATGGAGATTTTGCAAATATGAAAGTTGTTACAAGTGGAGCAGAACTTGAACTTGGTAAACTTGTTTGTGTAAAGCCTACTGCAGAAGATGGTAAAGAAGTTAAGTCTGTGACTTTAAATGGATCTAGTACTACATTAATTGATCCTGAAAAGGCTGGTGGATGGTATTGCTTTAACGTTACAAGTGGTACTAACACTGTAGTTGTTGAATTTAAGGATAAGACAAGCGGCACTGAAACTAAGGAATTAAAGTTCCAATATGAAGGTACTGTTAATAATATTGCAATTAAGTTAAACCTTTATAAAGATAATACATTCACAGTAACTTGCCCAGGTTATAATGGAGCTGTTGCTGCAAGCGGAACTTATACTATGGCAAATAATCAAGTTGTATTAACTGCTACTAGTATTCAATATTTTGAAAAGACTACTGATGTTTCAACTTTAGCTGTTTCAGCTGACTTTATGACATTAACTGGTGATTTCTTCAATCCAGCTTATAATGTTAGCTTAACTTACGTAAGCCAAAGTAAGTAATTAAAATTTATATTGTAGCCCTTTTAAACATTAAAAAGGGCTACAACATTATATGGAGGAATTTTATGGAATTAAAAAGAAATGATGATTTCAAAGATAAGGTTATAGTTATCACTGGTGGTGGTGGAGTTATTTGTTCTGCTATTGCAGAAGGTTTCTGTGTAAGTGGTGCTAAGGTTGCATTACTTAATTTAAGTTTAGAAGCGGCAGAGGCTAAAGCAAAAGATTTAACTAGTAAAGGCTATATTGCAAAAGCCTATCAATGTAATGTACTTAAAAAAGATGAACTAGAGAGTGTTAGAAAACAAATTCTAGCTGATTTAGGACCATGTGATGTATTAATTAATGGTGCTGGTGGAAACAATGCTAAAGCTAATACTGATAACGAATTCTTCGAAGAAAAAGATTTAGGAAATATGAAGACATTCTTTGATTTAGATGAATCAGGAATTGAATTTGTATTTAATCTAAATTATATGGGTACTGTATTACCTAGCCAAGTATTTGCTCGTGATATGATTGGAAGAAGTGGTTGTTCTATTATTAATATTTCTTCAATGAATGCATTCACTCCTTTAACTAAAATTCCTGCATATAGTGGAGCTAAGGCTGCAGTATCTAACTTTACTGAGTGGCTTGCAGTTCACTTCTCTAAAGTTGGAATAAGAGTTAATGCAATTGCACCTGGTTTCTTAGTAACAGCTCAAAATAAGGATTTATTATTTGATAAAGATGGTAATCCAAGTGAGAGAGCTAACAAGATTTTACGTAATACACCAATGTCTCGTTTTGGAAGTCCGGAAGAGATGATTGGACCTACTCTATTCTTAGCTGATCCAAATAAAGCTAGCTTTGTAAATGGTGTAGTGTTACCAATAGATGGTGCATTTAACGCATATAGTGGGGTATAAGATTATGAAAATGACTTTTCGTTGGTATGGTTTAGATGATAAGAATAAACTAGACTATATTAGACAAATTCCTAATATGAGCGG
>CAVGEZ010000035.1:0-19526 GCA_963628445.1 uncultured Eubacteriales bacterium | reverse complement strand
TAAAAAGTGTTAGTGTTAACACCAAGTGCTTGTATCAAGTGTTTTATAATGTATGTGTAAAAAGAAAGAAGGTGTAAATATGACAGTTGATGATGCAAATAAAGTTATAGAACAATTAAGAACTGCTGGTCACTCTGATGATGAGATATTGTATTCATTCTCAAGATTATACTTTGATAATAAAATCGATCTTGATGGATTTAATGGTTTAGTAAATATGCTAGGATATCATTTGAATGATGAATTCTTAAAGATGAGTAAAGAAGATCAATATAAATGGTTTATTGGTAATAAGTAAAATATTGAAATTATAAGGGATGTCAACTTAAATTTTATAGGGGTATAAAATATTAGTATTAGGAGGTATATATGTTAGGTGCAATAATAGGTGATATTGTTGGTTCTGTATATGAATTTGATAATATTAAGACAAAGGATTTTCCTTTATTTAGTAAAGAAAGTTTATACACTGATGATTCGGTAATGACTTTAGCTGTAGCAGAGATTTGTCAAAAGGGATACATCAATGATAAAGACAAGATTATAGATACGTTAAAGAAATGGGGAAAAGCTTATCCTGATGCAGGTTATGGAGGACACTTTTATCATTGGGTTTTATCTAATGATAGAAAGCCATATAATTCTTGCGGAAATGGTAGCGCAATGAGAGTATCTGCTTGTGGATGGTATGCAAATAGTGAAGAAGAAGTAAAAGAATTTGCAACCAATGTCACTGAGGTAACTCATAATACAAGAGAAGGTATTAAAGGTGCAGTAGTAACTGCAATGTGCATATATTATGCAAGGACTGGTAAGTCTAGGGAATTTATTAAAACATATTGTTATAAAGAATATCCAAATATTGGAAAATTAGATTATGAAGAATTGAGAAGAACTTATACACATGCTGAAGAAATTTGCCAGGTTACTGTACCTGAGGCTTTGTATTGCTTTTTAATATCTAATTCTTTTGAGGATTGTTTACGAACAACAATCTCTATTGGAGGTGACTGCGATACAACAGCTGCAATCTCATGTGCTATAGCTGAAGCATTTTATAAGAATGAAATTACCAATGAAATGATTAATGAGGTTAGAAACAGAATCCCAACTCCAAGAAATGATTGTAATGCATACGAAATTTTAAAATCTTATTTGGACTTCAAAAATACAATTTAGATAGAGTTATTAGTTAATATATAAATTTATCTATATTAGTTTAAATTTTATTAGATTAAAAGTGTTGTGTTAATGTAATCATGGTTAATTTTCATTTTGTTATTCCTTAATTTCAAAAATATGATATACTTAATTTGTAAGATGACTTACAGGTGACACCATACATACATCTAAAAGAAGGTTTGGAGCAATTGAACTCGCCGTACTGCCGGTAAAAAGAGTATTTTGAGAGGTCTTGCAGTTTTTATTTCTTGCATTGAGCAAGGGTGGTTTGGTAGGTATCCATTAAAACGAGTTGTGCCGTATATCCTTAAAGATATATGAAAACTATCATAAGTTATAATAATAGAGTCTTAATTATAAGGCTCTTTTTTAATTAAAAGGGAGAGTTCACATGAACATTAAAATTTCTAATATTGAATCAAGTGATAAAAACATTACTTGTATAGAAAATAAGTTATTTAAATATACTAATGTGGCTAAATTTAGATTTAATGAAAGAACTATTGAAGAATAATAAATAAAAAACGTTATGAAAAGATTTAATTAATTCATAACGTTTATTTGTTTTATATGGCGTTCCCGACCTGATTCGAACAGGCGGTCTATAACTTAGGAGGTTATTGCATTATCCAGCTATGCTACGGGAACAGTATAAATATTATATAATATATTGATAAATTAATCAAAATATATTTTATAAGGGCTAATTAATACGCTTAAATATGTAAAGTAAAATGCGAAAATACTTATCTCAACTTAAACAAATATATATTATGTTTTCTATTTAAATTTAATAAAAATCAATTTTTAAGCATAAGGCTAAAGTAAAGCATTTTTGCTTTACACATACTCGGGTGTATCGAAAACAAGCAAAAAAAGTAAAAAAACTTACAAATTTTGATTGACAAGGCTATGCAAAATATATATAATCATAATCGCTGTGAAAATTGTGTCCTATATACATATATAAGATATAAAGCAAGTAATTAAATAACCAAACTTAAATGGTAGAAAGGAGAATTACAATGCCAACAATTGCACAATTAGTTCGTAATGGAAGAAAAGCTGTAGAAAAGAAGTCAAAGGCTCCAAGTCTTGGAATTGGTTACAACTCATTAAAGAAATCTCAAACTTCTCTAGCATGCCCTCAAAAGCGTGGAGTTTGTACTCGTGTTACTACAATGACACCAAAGAAGCCAAACTCAGCTTTAAGAAAATATGCCAGAGTTAAATTAACAAATGGTATCGAAGTAACTGCGTATATTCCAGGTGTAGGTCACTCATTACAAGAGCACTCAACTGTTCTTATCCGTGGTGGTCGTGTTAAGGATTTACCAGGTGTACGTTATCACATCATCCGTGGTACTCTTGATACTACTGGAGTTGCAGATCGTAAGCAAAGCCGTTCTAAATACGGTGCTAAGAGACCAAAAGCTAGCAAATAATAGATCCATTGCTAGTAAGGTTTAGATTTTAGAGTTTAAATATAAAATCAAAATAAATATAAATTTTTAAAAAGAAGGAGGGATCGCCATGCCTCGTAAGGGACATATTATTAGAAGAGACGTTCTTGCTGATCCTATTTATAATTCAAAGTTAGTTACTAAGTGTATCAACTTTATTATGTTAGATGGTAAGAAAGGTGTTGCTCAAGGTATCGTTTATGGTGCTTTAAAGCAAGTTGAAGAAAAGACTGGTAAACCAGCTGTTGAAGTTTTCAATACAGCTATGAATAATATCATGCCAGTAATCGAAGTTAAGAGCCGTCGTATCGGTGGACAAAATTATCAAGTTCCAACTGAAGTTAGACCTGAAAGAAGAGAAACTTTAGGATTAAGATGGTTAGTTAACTATTCTCGTCAAAGAAATGACAAGTCTATGGAAGATAGACTAGCTAAAGAAATCATGGATGCTGCTAACGGCCAAGGTGCTGCTGTTAAGAAGCGTGATGATGTTCATAAGATGGCTGAAGCAAACAAGATGTTCGCTCACTATCGTTTCTAATCATTTATAAGGAGAACAAAACAAAATGGCAAGAGAACATTCATTAGATACTTACCGTAATTTTGGTATCATGGCTCACATCGATGCCGGTAAGACAACAACTACTGAACGTATCCTATTCCACACTAAGAAGATTCATGCTATCGGTGAAACACACGATGGTGCTTCTCAAATGGACTGGATGGAGCAAGAGAAGGAACGTGGTATCACTATTACTTCTGCTGCTACAACAGCTTATTGGAAGGGTTACCGTTTAAACATTATTGATACTCCAGGTCACGTAGACTTTACTGTTGAAGTTCAACGTTCACTACGTGTTCTAGATGGTGCTGTTACAGTATTAGACGGTCAAGCAGGTGTTGAACCTCAAACTGAAACTGTATGGCGTCAAGCTTCTGAATATAAAGTTCCTCGTATCGTATTCGTTAACAAAATGGATAAGGTAGGAGCTGACTTCGAATATTCAGTAGGTACTATTCACTCTCGTCTAGGTGCAAATGCTGCTGCTATTCAATGGCCAATAGGTGCTGAAGATCAATTCAGAGGTGTTATTGACCTTATTGAAAGAAAAGCATATGAATTCTCAGGTGATGCTGAAGAAAACTATAAGGAAATTGAAATCCCAGCTGATTTAGCAGATATCGTTGAAGAGAAGAGAGGAATCTTAATCGAAACTATCGCAGAATTCGATGAAGAATTAATGGCTGATTACTTAGAAGGTAAGGAAATTTCTATCGAAAAGATTAAAGAAGTTATCCGTACAGAAGTATTAAAGGCTGAATTCTTCCCAGTATTATGTGGTTCTGCTTATCACAATATCGGTGTTAAGTTAATGCTTGATGCTGTTATTGACTACTTACCAAACCCACTAGACATTGGTAATGTAAAAGGTTATGACTCAGAAGGAAACGAAAAGGATTTCAGACCTGCTGATGATGAAAAGTTCATGGCTTTAGCATTCAAAGTTATGACTGACCCATTCGTTGGACGTTTAACATTCTTCCGTGTATATTCAGGTCATATCACTTCGGGTTCTTATATCGTTAACACTTCTAAGGGTGTTAAGGAACGTCTAGGTCGTATCGTGCAAATGCATGCTAACCATAGACAAGAAATCGAAGAAGTATACGCTGGAGACATCGCTGCTGCTATCGGTTTCAAGAACACAACTACAGGTAACACATTAACTGAAGAAAAGAATGACTACGTTCTTGAACAAATGAAGTTCCCAGAACCAGTTATCTCAGTTGCTGTTGAACCAAAGACTAAGGGTGACCAAGAAAAGATGACTAACGCTTTAATTAAGTTAGCCGAAGAAGACCCTACATTCAAAACATATACAGATCATGAAACTAGCCAAACAATCATCGCTGGTATGGGTGAATTACACCTTGATATCATCGTTGACCGTATGAGACGTGAATTCAACGTATCATGTAACGTTGGTGCTCCACAAGTTTCTTACCGTGAAACAATCACAAAAGCTGCTGATTGTGAAGGTAAGTATGTTCACCAATCAGGTGGACGTGGACAATACGGACATTGTTGGGTTAAATTCGAACCAAACCAAGGTAAAGGTTACGAATTCGTTGACGCTGTTGTTGGTGGAACTGTTCCAAGAGAATATATTCCAGTTGTAGACAAGGGATTACAAGAAGCACTAGGTAATGGTGTTCTTGCAGGTTACCCAATGATCGATGTAAAATGTACATTATTCGATGGATCTTACCATGAAGTAGACTCATCTGAAGCTGCATTCAAAGTTGCTGCATCTTTCGCAGTTAAGGCAACTAAGGATAAGTGCGCTCCAGTTATTCTTGAACCTATCATGGACGTAGATGTTATCGTTCCTGAAGATTATGTAGGTAACGTTATCGGTGACTTAACAAGCCGTCGTGGTACTCTTGAATCTCAAGAACCAAGAGGTAACGCTATCAATATTCGTGCTAATGTACCATTATCTGAAATGTCAGGTTATGCAACTGCATTAAGATCTAACACTCAAGGTAGAGGAACATTCATGATGCAAATGTCTCATTACGCTGCTTGCCCACGTAATGTACAAGAAGACATTATTAAGAGCCGTAACTAGTTTTCTAGTTACCCCTCTTATTGTCAATAATATTTCTTGATTTATAATTTAAGTTATAGTAAAATATTATTGACGTTAAATCGTTAGAAAAGTTATTTTCTAAAAATAATTTGAAATAAGTAAAATTTTAGGAGGACCATTAATATGGCAAAGGAAAAATTTAACCGTTCAAAACCACATGTTAACGTTGGTACAATCGGTCACATTGACCACGGTAAAACAACTTTAACAGCTGCAATCTGTCACGTACTTGCTCAAAAGGGATTCGCTAAGGACCTTGGTTATTCAGGTATTGACGCTGCTCCAGAAGAAAAAGCTCGTGGTATAACTATTAACTCAGCTCACGTTGAGTACGAAACTGAAAAAAGACACTATGCACACGTTGACTGTCCAGGTCACGCTGACTATGTAAAGAACATGATCACTGGTGCTGCACAAATGGATGGAGCTATTCTAGTAGTAGCTGCAACTGATGGTGCTATGCCTCAAACTCGTGAACATATCCTTCTTTCTCGTCAAGTTGGTGTTCCAAAAATCGTTGTATTCTTAAATAAGTGCGACATGGTTGATGATCCAGAATTCATCGACTTAGTTGAAATGGACATTCGTTCTTTATTATCTGAATATGAATATCCAGGTGATGAAGTTCCAGTTATCCGTGGATCAGCTCTTGGTGCATTAAATGATGAACCACAATGGGTTGAAAAGTTAATGGAATTAATGGATGCTGTTGATACATACATCCCAACTCCAGAACGTGATACTGACAAGCCATTCTTAATGCCAGTTGAAGACGTATTCACAATCACTGGTCGTGGTACAGTTGCTACAGGTCGTGTTGACCGTGGTGTTATCAAGATCAATGAACAAGTTGAAATCGTTGGTATTAAAGATACTATCACTTCAGTTGCTACAGGTCTTGAAATGTTCCGTAAGACTCTAGACTATGCTGAAGCTGGAGACAACGTTGGTGTATTACTTCGTGGTGTAGACCGTACACAAATCGAACGTGGTCAAGTTCTTGCTAAACCAGGAACAATTAAGCCATACACTAAGTTCAAGGCTCAAGTTTACGTATTAACTAAAGAAGAAGGTGGACGTCACACTGCATTCTTCTCTAACTACCGTCCACAATTCTATTTCCACACTACTGACGTAACTGGTACTATTACTCTAGAACCAGGTGTAGAAATGGTAATGCCTGGTGATAACACAGTTATGACTGTTGAATTAATTCACCCAGTAGCTATCGAAAAGGGAACTAAGTTCTCAATTCGTGAAGGTGGTCATACAGTTGGTGCTGGTTCAATCACTGAAATTGAATAGTTTTAACTAAACTTTATAAAAGGGAGATCTCATTTGAGGTCTCTTTTTTCTATTTATGTGGTATAATTAAAAAGAATTCGGGTGATTTTATGATATTTGATACACATTCACATTTATTTGAAGAAGATTTTGATATTGACAGGGATGATTGCTTTAAGCGATTAAAAGAAATCAATGGGAAAGCTATGATTGTAGGATTTAATACAGATAATAACATTAAAGCTTATGAATTAGCTAAACGATATAATATGTATTCTTCATGTGGCCTACATCCTGATACAGCAGACGAAGATATAGATACTAATTTAAAATTATTAGAAGAATTTATTAAATCACATAAGGTTTATGCAATTGGTGAATGTGGTCTCGATTATCATTGGACTCAAAATAATATTGAAAGACAAAATAAGTTATTTGAGGCTCAAATACAATTGGCTATTAAATATGATTTACCTTTAATCGTTCACTCTCGAGACGCTAGTAAAGATACTTTTGATATGATCTATAAATACAAGGGTAAACTTAAAGGTATTATGCATTGTTATTCAGGTAGTTATGAAATGGCACTTGAATATATAAAGATTGGTTTCTATATTTCGTTAGGTGGACCAGTAACATTTAAGAATGCAAAAGAACCTAAAAAAATAGCTCAAAATATTGATTTGAATTATTTGTTGATTGAAACGGATTGTCCATTTCTTGCCCCCGAACCATTTAGAGGTAAAAGAAATGAGAGTGCCTATGTTAAGTACACTGCTGAGTGTATTGCAAATTTAAGAAATATTAGTTATGATGAATTAATTAATATAACAAGTAAGAATGCTTATAAAGTATTTAATATAAAGGAGTAATAATATGAAGAAATTAAGTAAATTATTATTATGTATAATTTTTATCGTTTCTCTTTCATCTTGTTCATGGTTTTCAACTACAACATATGATGATTCTAATGCCACAGTTGTTAAAGTTCAAACTACAATAAGTGAAGTTGTAAAAAAGGTAGAAACTGGTTCTGTATGTTTATATTCAGAATCAAAATCAGAAGGATCAGCTTCAATTGGTAGTGGTGTAATTTTTAAAAAAGAAGATTCAACTTATTATGTTGTTACTAATTATCACTGTGTTGAAGATTTCGTTTCGATAAGCGATGCTAAATATTATATTTATGCCGGAAAAACTATGCAAAAATATTCTGCAAGTTTAACCTCTAGTTATAATTCACAAAAGGATTTAGCTGTTCTTACATTTAAATCAGATGAAGATTTGACAGTAATATCAATTAAAAATGATTATTCTCCTATTGTATCTGTTGGTGAAACAGTAATTGCAATCGGTACACCAATTTCTCTAAATTACTACAATACTGTTACTACAGGAGTTGTATCAAAAGAAGAATATACAGTATCAAATAATAATGGTGTTGAGAATGTCATTCAACATAGTGCTCCTATTAATCCGGGTAATTCAGGTGGTGCATTATTTAACTTGAATGGGGAATTAATTGGTATTAATTTTAAGAAGAGTACTTATACTACTGAAGGTGATGACAAGATTGTTGTAGATGCAATTAATTTTGCTATAGCTTTATCTGAAGTACAAACTTTCTTACATGGTCAAAAATTAATATAGGTGAATATATGAAGAAGATAAAATATTTATTGTTTTGTATTCCCCTATTTATTCTTTCCTCATGTGGAAATACTATTGTGAAAGTAGATTCTATACGAAATATTAGTTATGATTCATTTACTATAAGTGAAGATAATAGAGATAATGCTTTAAAGTCTTGCGTTTCGCTAAATGATGGAAAGTCAAATTATAATTTTTCGGGTGTTGTTATTAATGAAAGCCTACTATATTACTACATTGCAACATATGGTGCTGAATTAACTAGTGGTTACATTAAACTATCTAAAGCTACTCTTTATGATGGTACTAGTGTTAATGCTACTTATGTAGGTACTGATAGTAAGAATAATATTGCAGTATATAAGATACTAAAAACTAAAGAATTAAATGTTGTAAAAGGATATACTGATGAACTAGTTAAAGGTAGTAATGTTATGAGTATATCTACTCCCCTTTCTTCAGATGAAACAACAGTTAATACTATAAAAACTGGTGTTGTTTCTAATATAAGTTTAGGTGTATTTGGTACTAGTTGTGAGTTATCATATGCTGAGTTAGGTAGTGCTATTTTTAATACTGATGGTAAGTTATTAGGTATGACAACAAGTGTTGTTTCTACAAGTAAAACCTCTGAATCTTTTGATGATTTATTATACTATCATGTTACCGGCTTAAATCAATCAACTACATATGAATTACTTTACAATATATCAAATGATATTATTGAAGCTAATAGCGACATAAAGAGAGGATTAATGGGTGTTACAGTTACTAATTACGAAATTGCCTCTGTTGCTTATAGCGATATAATTAATGAATCAGATATTCCATATGTTACTATTATTGCAGTATCTGAAAATTCTAGTGCTGCATTAGCGAATATTAAAGCAGGATACTATATTACTAAATTAGATGGTAATACTGTATCAAGACTTACTGATTTAAATTATTATATGGCAAGAAAAAACAAAGGGGACATTGTTAAACTTACTTGTTTAAATGAATTGTTTCAAGAAATAGAATATAGATTAATTTTAAAGTAGGTGTTATTATCAATAGATTCTATTATATGATAGATAAAAATATAGGCTATCAAGATTCGGATATTAAATATCTTTCTATTTATTTAGGAATAAATGATAAATTAGTTAAGAAGTATAATGTAATTGTAACTTTAATATTCTTATTTCTATTAGAACTTATTATATTTTTGTTTGATCTAGGACATAATTTGTATTTATACTTTATACCTATTATCTTATCCTTGTGTTTATTTGTAATTCTTTCTTTTAAAAATAAGTATCCTAAAAGAAGAGAAAAATATAAACAAAATGTATTGAAAAAATATGATGAATATAAAAACACATATTCTGGTTATAAAACTTATTTAGTTGGTGTTAAACCTAATGGTGTGAATAAATTAAGTAAGAATAGTTGTGTTTTATTTACTAATGGATATAGATTAATTATTAAAGAAGATATATTTAAATATTCAGGATATAAACTGGATGATAATTCATATTTAAAGGTGTTTGATGATATAAATCTTATGCATAATACTTGTTATAACTTTTTAATTAACGAAATTAAATCGTTTAAACTTAATGGTAAGTATAGAGAAAATCATAATTTAGAAACTTATACTTATGATGCATACAGTTATGATACTATTAGTATAGTGTTAAAAGATTTAACTGAAATTGAGATTTCTTCTAATGTTTATAATTTGTTAAAAGAAGTAAATGGGTTGGCGGAAATAAAATGAAAAATAAAGAACTTGTTGAATTATTAAAAGAATTAAATTATACAATTACTACTTGTGAATCATGTACCGGTGGACTTATTGCAAGCGCAATTGTTGATATAAGTGGTTCTAGTCAAGTATTGGATGAAGCTTATATAACATATGCAGCAAGCAGTAAAGTTTCTTTAGTTGGTGTTGATGAAACTATTATCAATAAATATGGTGTTGTATCAGAAGAAGTAGCTTATGATATGGCTTTGAAATCTAGAATTAAAGCTTGTTCTAATGTTTCAATTTCATCTACTGGAGTTGCAGGTCCTAGCGGTGGAACAAGTGAAACACCTGTGGGTACTGTATGCTTTGGATTTAACATTAATGGTAATATTGAAACTATTACAAAACATTTTCAAGGCGATAGAAATATCGTTAGAAATACTGCAAGAGAGTTTGCAATTGATCATATGTTTGAACTCTTAAAAAATAAACTAAATTAAAAAAATACTTGTATTCTAATGGTTAATATGATATATTATTAAAGCATTTAGTTTAAATGCTCCTTGTCTAGAGAAATACTAGACCTATATGACCACGAGGAGGTGTCAAAGATGAAAAAATATGAAGTAATGTACATCGTAAATCCATCTTTAAATGAAGAAGCAACAAAGAAGCAAATCGCTAGTGTTAATGCAATTTTCACTAACAACGGTTCTAAGGTTCTTCAAGTAAAGGAATTAGGATTAAAGGAATTAGCTTACGAAATCCAAGGAAACCGTAAAGGATTCTATGTTTGGTGTGAAGTAGAAGCTAATACTACTGCTGTAAATGAATTCAAGCGTATCGTTGGATATGATGAAAATATCCTACGTGATATCGTTGTTGTTGAAGACTAATTTAGGAGTATATACACATGATTAATAGTGTTGTATTAGTAGGAAGAATCACTAAAGATCCTGAACTACGTACTGTATCTAATGGACACACAACTGTTACATTTACAATAGCTGTTGATAGACCTTTTACATCAAGTCAAGGTAATGGACAACAACAACGTGAAGCTGATTTTATCAGATGCACTTGTTGGAACGCTCAAGCTAACTTCTTAGCTCAATATGTTAAGAAGGGATACTTATTAGGTATCGAAGGTAGAATTACATCTCGTAGCTACCAAGATCAAAATAATCAAACTCAATATGTGACTGAAGTATCTTGTAATAGAGTTCAAAGCCTTACACCAAAAGGTTCTAACAGCAATTCTAATAATAATAATTATTCTAATAACAATAATTATTCAAATCAATCTGTAAATCAAAATCAAATGCAAGAACCAAATGCTTTTGAAGAAAATATTGCAGATGATGACTTACCATTTTAAGGAGGAAATACTATGGCTCAAATGAATAGAGGCGGATTCCGTCGTAAAAAAGTTTGTTACTTTGATGCTAATAAACTAGACCATATTGATTTCAAAGATGTTGAATTATTAAAGAAGTTCGTTACTGATAGAGGTAAAATTTTACCACGTCGTGTAACTGGTACTTGTGCTAAACATCAAAGAAAGTTAGCTATCGCAATTAAGCGTGCTAGACATATGGCTTTATTACCATTCGTTAACGAATAGTTTTATTTAAGGGTTAGGACTTTATCTTAACCTTTTTTATTTTAATTTTATAGTAATTATGATATAATACTTTAGTATAGTGAGGTGTTAAAGTTGAAGAAATTTATTAAACTTTTATTAGCATTAATAGGTGTTGCGTTAACTGCTCTTTTAATTAGTTTATATTACACAGTAAATAAACAATTATATTTTATTTATGGTGCAGGAATAACTCTAACTTTTTCAGCTGTAATGTTAACACTTTACTTATTTAGAAATACTACTACTAAAATTAAAGATTTAAAAAATCAATTAAATGTATATCATGAACAATCATATCATATTAATGAAGCTGGAGACGAAGCTTTTAATAACTTGCCTGTAGCTATTATCTTATATGATGAAAATAAAAATGTTTATTATGGAAATCCTGAGGCTAAAAAGGTATTTAATTCTATAAAGACTAATTTTATTAATAACAATTTGAAAGATATAAATGAAGTATTCTACAATAAGTTATTTTCTCCAGATGCACAAGAGAAATTTACTTTGTATTATGAAGATAAGTATTATGATGTAATTCATTACAATGATAAGAAAATTATTTACTTATTTGATGAAACAAATCGTGAAAAGTTAAATATTTTATATGATAATAAAATTACTTGTATAGCATTTATCAACATTGATAACTTAGAAGAATCTCTTAAGAACTATCCAGTTCAAGAAGCTTCTTTAATTCGTGGTGAATTTTTAGGTGCTATTTCAGATTACTGTTCTGTATATAACGCTTATTTAAGAAGTGTTGATGGAGATAAGATTGTAGTTATACTAGATAAAGAAAATTTACTTAAAATGGTTGAAGACAAGTTCGATGTGCTAAATAAGGTAAGAGAAGTTGGAGGAAAGAACCATTTAAGAACAAGTATTTCTATAGGTGCAGCTTGTTATGAAACAGGTGCTAATGAATTAGCTCAAATAGCGCAAAACGCAGTTGATTTAGCTGAACGTAGAGGTGGAGACCAAGCGGTTGTTAATATCGAAGGTGAAACTGTAAAGTACTTTGGTGGTAAAACAAATGCGATTGAAAAACAATCTTTAAAAGATGCTAGAAACAATGCACAAGCTTTAAGAGAAGCTATTGAGGAAAGTAGTCATGTTTATATTACAGGACATGTTATTCCAGACGCCGATTGTATTGGTTCGATGATTGGTGTATTAAAGATGGCTTTATGCAGCAATAAAAGTGCTAATATAGTTATGGATGTTAACAAGACTGATAATACTACTTCTAAGATTCTTGAATATTTGAAAAAAGAAGCTATTAATATTTATAATCATATAATTTCTATTGATGATGTAGATTATGATGAAAATGCATTACTTGTTATTTGTGATACTACTAAAATTGGAATTATGTGTTACAAGGAATTGTATGATAAGTTTACAAACATTTTTGTAATTGATCACCATAGACCTGAAGATGAAGGTTATCCTAAAGCTAAAACAGTTATTAGTGAACAAGATGCATCTAGTGCTGTTGAACTTATTGCACAAATGGCTACTTTCTATAATAAGGATTTAGTTATTGGTACTGTTGAAGCTACTATTATGCTTACAGGTATGGTAGTTGATTCTAAGAATTTTACATTTAGAACAAGTTCGTCTACATTTGAAGCCGCTGCTATTTTGAAAGATTATAAAGCTGAAACTGAAATTGCAAATGATTTAATGAGAGACGACTTAGAAACTGAAAAGATTATTGCGAATGCAGTATTACATTCAGAAATTTATCTGGACGATTTTATTATTTCTAAGATTGATGATATGATCATTTCAGATAGAACTATTCTTGCAAGAATATCTAATAGATTACTAGCTGCTAGTAGTGTTAAAGCCTCATTTACAGTAGCTATATCTAATACGGGTGCTGTTTGTATTTCAGCTCGTTCAATGGATAAGAACGAGGGCGAAGAAGACAAGTTCGTAAATATTAATACTTATAATGTTCAATTGATAATGGAAGAAATGGGTGGTGGTGGTCACTTTAATATGGCTGCTACACAAATTCAAAATTCTACTATTGAAGAGACAGTTGTTAAATTGAAGAGTATTCTTGAAAGAGAACATATGGAAAGAACGGAGGAATCGAGAATGAAGGTTATATTACTTAAAGATGTTAAAGGAAAAGGTAAAAAGGATGACAAGATTGAGGTTGCAAATGGTTATGCAACATACCTTTTCTCAAATGGATTAGCTGTTGAAGCTAATGCTCAAAATTTAAAGGATCTAGAAGCTAGAAAAGCACAAGAAAAAGTAGATTATGAAAAACATATCGAATTACTTAAAAAATTAAAGAGCGAAATTGATGGAAAGTCTATTACTTTAGCTATTAAGCTTGGTGCTGATGGTAAATCATTCGGACATTTAACTACAAAGCAAATTGCCGAAGAGTTTGAAGCTGTTTATAAAATTCATATCGATAAGAAGAAAATTTCTCTTCCTGCTGACATTAATTTTGTAGGTATCTTTAAAGCTAATGTTGATTTAGGCGATAAGATTATTGCGAACTTCGAAATTAACGTTATCGAACAAAAGTAAACGGGGTAAATAATTATGGAAAAAGGGATTCCTGTTCAAAATAGACAAATCCCTTTTAGTTTGGAGGGTGAACTAGGTATACTTAACTGTATTTTAGTTGACCCTGAGACTATTGGGGAATGTATCGACTTAGTTGAATCAAATGATTTTTACGATACTAAAAATCAAGATATTTATCAAGCCTTAGTTGATATACATAAATCAGGACTTAAATGTGACATTGAAGTTTTGATTTCAGAATTGAATAAAAAGAATAAGTATCAAAGTATTGGTGGTATTGATTATATTAATTCCATATTGAATTATAATTACTCTACTGCTAACTTAGACAGTTATCTAAATTTAGTTAAAGATGCATCAATAAGAAGAACTACTATTAAGAAACTTTATGAATTGTCTAAGGCTGGATATGAAACATCTACATCTGTGAGTGAATATTTAGATACTGTAGAACAAGAGGTGTTCTCTCTATCTCAAAAAAGACGTACTTCGGATTTTAGAACATTTTCAAGTGTAGCTCAAAGAGTTAGTCAAAATTCCTCTGATGCAGCTAGCAATGACCGAGAAGTAACAGGGTTAAATACTGGATTTGATAACTTAAACAAAGCTACTTTAGGTCTTCAAAAAGGTGCACTTGTTATTCTTGCGGCTCGTCCTGCAATGGGTAAATCTGCATTTGCGCTTAATTTAGCATTAAATGTAGCAACTTGTAATAACGCAAGTGTTGCATTATTCTCACTAGAAATGCCAGCTGAACAGTTGGTTCAAAGATTATATGCATCTCAATCAGGAATTGAATTATCTAATATTATTAAAGGTGATTTAAGTGATGATGACTGGAAGAGTATGACTCAAGCTCAATATAAATTTGAAAATACAAAAATTTATTTTGATGATTCTTCTAGTAATACTGTTGGAGATATTAAATCTAAATGTCGTAAGTTAAAAGAACAACAAGGTTTAGATATGATTGTAATTGACTACTTGCAACTTATTCAGCTTAGCGGTCAATATGATAGTTTAAATGAAGGTATTGGTTTAATTTCAAAAGGATTAAAACAATTAGCTCGTGAACTTGAGGTTCCAGTTGTTGCACTTGCACAGTTATCAAGAAGTGTAGAAAAGAGAGATGATAAGAGACCTCTTCAATCTGACTTACGTGATTCTGGTAGTATCGAACAAGATGCAGATATTATTGCATTTTTATATAGAGAAGAGTATTATACTCATAAGAGACCTGGAGAGTGTGACTTAATTATAAGAAAAAACAGACAAGGTCAAAATGTAACATTAAAATATCTATTTGATGGTAAAACACAAAAGTTTACTGATAATGGTAAGATGGAGGAAAACGATTAAAAATGGTTGTTGATAGACTTGAAGCAATGGAAAAGAGATATAATGAAATAACTGAATTATTATCTACTCCTGAAATTGCAAGTGATATTGAAAAACTTAAGTCTTTATCTAAGGAACAAAGTTCTTTACAAAAACCAGTAGAATTATTTCATGAATATAAATCTCTAGAATCAAGTTTAGATGATTTAAAAGAAATGTCTAAAGGTGAAGACGCTGAAATGGCTTTAATGGCTGAAGAAGAATTAAATTCTGCAAAGGCACGTATGCAAGAAATCGATGAAGAAATGGTTATCTTACTTATGCCTAAGGACCCTAATGATGAAAAGAACGTTATTATGGAAATTAGAGGTGCTGTAGGTGGAGATGAAGCTAACATCTTTGCAGGAGACTTATTTAGAATGTATTCTAAATATGCTGAATCTAAAGGATGGAAGGTTCAAATTATGGATGCAATGCCATCTGCAATGGGTGGATATTCTTCTATTCAAGCTAAGATTAGTGGAGAAAATGTATATTCTCAATTAAAATTTGAATCAGGTGGACACAGAGTACAAAGAATTCCAGTAACTGAAGCTAATGGTAGAATTCAAACTTCAATTGCAACTGTACTTGTTATGCCTGAGGCAGAAGAAATTGATTTCCAACTAGATGAAAAGGATTTAAGAATTGATACAATGTGCGCATCTGGTCCAGGAGGACAAGGTGTAAACACTACTTATTCAGCTGTACGTGTTACATACATTCCAACAGGTGATTTCGTAGCTTGCCAAGTTGCACGTAGCCAACATGAAAATAAAGCTATGGCTATGGAAATTTTACGTACTAGAATTTACCAAAGAATGAAAGCTGAAGAGGATGAAAAGAATGGTGCTACTAGACAATCATTAATCGGTCATGGTGAACGTAGCGAAAAGATCCGTACTTATAACTATCCTCAAAACCGTGTAACTGATCATAGAATTGGATTCACTATTAATAGACTTGACGCTATAATTGACGGTAAGCTTGATTTAGTTATTCAAGAATTAATTAATGAAGATCAAAAAAGAAAATTAGAAGCTAGTGAAGCTTAAAGGATTTAAGTAGAAGGGAACTTCTACTTTTTTCTAGAAAAGGAGTATTATTATGACTTACGGTGATAAATTAAAAGAAAGTTGTAAAATTGCATTAGATAATAATAAAGAAGATAGTGCTTGTCTATTTTTAATGTCTGATGTTTCAGGTTATTCATTAAGTGAATTATATTTTTATCAAGATAAAGAAATGACTAAGGAACAAGAGATTAAATATGACCAAATGTTTGAACAATATATTCATCATAATATACCTGTTCAATATCTAACAGGAAAAGCATACTTTTATGGATATGAATTTAATGTATCTAGTGACTGTTTAATACCTCGTCCTGAAACTGAACAACTAGTTGAAAATATTTTACTTTTATATGATAGAAATATGAAGGGACAAAAAGCTAGCGTTGTAGATATTGGTACTGGTTCAGGTTGTATTTCTATTACACTAGCAAAAGAAGAAGATAATATGGATGTAACAGCTTGTGACATTTCAAATGATGCATTAAATAAGGCTAAAGAGAATGCTTTAAAATTAGATGCTAAAGTTAACTTTTTACAAGGTGATATGTTAGAACCTGTTATGAATATGAAATTTGATATTCTTGTTTCAAATCCTCCATATATTCCTCAAACAGAAGTAGTAGATCCACTTGTTAAAGATAACGAGCCTAATGTTGCGTTATTTGGTGGAGAAGATGGACTTAAGTTTTATCGTATTATATTAGATAAATCTAGATCAATTATGAAAGATAAATTCATTATGGGTTTTGAACATGGTTATGATAAAACAAATGAAATAGAAGCCTTAGCTAGACAATATTATCCCGATGCGTATATTTATTCGTTAAAAGATTATCAAGGATTAGATAGAATGACATTTGTCCTTAGAGGTTATTCTCATGACTCAAAGTAAAGTAATTATTTTCCCTACTGATACAGTGTATGGTATAGGCGCATCTATTTATGATGCAAATGGTATGGATAAGATTTATCAAATAAAGAAAAGAGATAGATCAAAACCACTTGCAGTACTTTGCGCAAATATTGAACAAATTGAAAGTATTGCTTATGTAACGGATGAGGCTAGAAAATTAATTAACAAATTTTTGCCCGGTCCATTAACTGTAATACTTAAATCAAAAAAATGTATCTTAGAAACATTTAAAGGTGAAACGGTTGGAGTTAGAATTCCTAATTATGATGTAGCTTTAGAAATCCTTAAAGAAAATGGACCTATGGCTACAACAAGTGTTAATGAATCAGGTATGCCATCAATTAATAACTATAATGAAATAGTTAAAGATTATTCTAATCTAGTTGATGAAATCTATAAACCGTCTAATTGTGCCACTTCATCTTTAGCTTCTACGGTAGTTTTAGTTAATGATAATGGTATTAATGTCGTTAGGGAAGGCGCTATAACATACGAAATGATAGAAAAATGTTTGAAAGAGGAGTAAAAACTTCTCTTTTTTCTATTAAGAAATGAAAAAGTTTGATATAATAAAATTACGATATATTTAGAAAGGAAAAAGATTATATGTACGAAATTATTGATAAGTATATTGATAAATTAATTAAGGGGTCAACTCCAGCTAAACCATTATGGAATATTGAATTTATTAGAAGTGGTAAAGAACCTAAATGGAATTACATTGACGGTTGTATGATGACATCATTACTTGAAATGTATCATGAGACAAAAGATACAAAGTATTTAGAATTTGTGAAGAGCTTTGTCTCATATTATGTATCTGAAGATGGTACTATTAAAGGATACAATCCAAAGAAACATGTATTAGATGATATTTGCGAATCTAGAGTTTTATTTGATTTATATGATATCACTAAAGAAGAAAAGTATAAGAGAGCTATTGAATACACTTATAATCATATTAAAGAACAACCAAGAACATATGAAGGTTCATTCTGGCATAAGGATATTTATCCAAATCAAGTATGGCTAGATGGATTATTCATGGCTCAAGTATTCTATATGAGATATGAAACTAAATATAATGGTTGTAAAGGATATAGTGATATTAAACATCAATTCGAAATTGTTAGACAAAGAATGTATGATTCTAGTAAAGGATTATATTATCATGGATATGATGCAAGCAAGACTGCATTCTGGGCTGATAAAGAAACAGGTCTTTCAAAGAATTTCTGGCTTCGCGCTATTGGATGGTACACTGTAGCTTTAGTTGATATTTTAGGTTACATCAATGAAGCTATCTATGAAGATTATGATTTCTATAAGAAATTATTAAAAGAAGTGATTGATGGATTACTTAAGTATCAAGATAAGGAAAGCCATATGTTCTGGCAAGTTGTTGATCAAGCTGGAAGAGAAGGAAACTATCTTGAAACAAGTGGTTCTTCAATGATTGCATACGCAATTCTTAAAGGTGTAAGATTAAACGTATTACCTGAAAGATATAAACAAATTGGATTAGATATATTCAATGGCATATGTAATAAGTATGTTACTGAAAAAGATGGAGATTTAAATGTAGGTGGTATTTGTCTTGTAGCTGGATTAGGACCTGAAAATAATCCAAGAAGAGATGGTACTTATGAATATTATATTTCTGAACCAGTTGTAGAAAATGATGCAAAGGGTATTGGACCTCTTATTTTAGCTTATACTGAGGTTAAAAAGATAATTAAATAAAGCTTTAAAACTATAGTATATAATGTCTAAATACTATAGTTTTTTCTTTGTGGTAGAATTTTAAATTTAGTCTTGACACTCAAGTGCTTAGAGAGTATACTAGATAAGGCTTTGATAAAGCTATAGTTGATAAACCAAATACAAAGTTGTTAAAATAATTAAAAATATTCTTGACAATATAGAGTGGTTTGTGGTAAACTATTTAAGCACTTATGACATTTCAAGTCGATGTGTTAAGGTCT
>CAVGEZ010000034.1:0-19858 GCA_963628445.1 uncultured Eubacteriales bacterium | reverse complement strand
GCTTGAATCATGGACATTTAGTAGATTTTTGTTTTAAATCTAATGTTGAATATTTGAAAAACTTGCTAGAAGAATTAATAAAAATTATAATTAATTTATGGGAGAAATTTATTCATAATAGTGCTATAGGAGAAAAAGATGAAAGTAAATAACAAGAAAGTTAATTGGAAAAAATTAAATAAGAAAGATAAGTTTAAAATAATTCTATTTATTTTTATCAGAATTATTGTTGTAGGATTAATTATTGGAGCTTTATTTGAACTTATATTTGCTAGAGATTATGAATCTATGAGCAAAGCTGAAGTTAGAAGTAGAGCTGCATTTATATTACTAAATTCATCCTTAACGCTTGGTGCTACAGTCTTGCCGTCAATCATTGAACATCAACTTAAAGTTGAAATACCGTCACTAATGGAAATAATATTTATAGTATTTACATTCCTTGCTCTAATTCTTGGTGAAATATCAAACTTTTATGCAAAGTTTGATTGGTGGGATGATATGTTACATGCGTCTAGTGGCATATTAATTACATCATTAGGCTTTATTGTACTTAATACATTAAATAAAAGTGATAAGATTTCTAGTAAGATGAACCCTATATTTGTATGTATATTCGCATTTTGTTTCTCAGTGTGCATTGGAGCATTATGGGAGATTATAGAGTGGACTATTGATGGAATTAGTGGATCTAATATGCAAAGGTTTTCAGATAACGAAACTAGAGCTTTATTTGAGGGACGTGATGCATTAAGAGATACAATGAGTGATATCATTCTTGAAACATGTACAAGTTTTGTTGTAGCTGTTATAGGTTATATTGATTTAAGATGTAGAAAACAATTTGTACCTAATTTGGTATTACAATCAAAAAATGATTCAAAGGATATTGAAGAAAATACAGAGATTGATAATAATGAAGAAGAAGTAACAAAAGATGTATTAAATTTATAAAGATTAATAAAGTTCATTGGATTATCCTAATGAACTTTTTTCTCATATTTAGTGATCTATAATTGCTGTTTGACAAACAATATTGAAAATGATAGAATATAGTTGATAATTGATATATATATATATATATATCACTGAAAAATGTGATTTTTGGATATATATAGTCAAAAAATAGCCAAAACAAGAGTAATCTTGTGACGGAAAGCTATAGGGTCCAAAAGATTTGGATAGCCAGTTGCAAAGTACTCTTTGCAGCTTTTTTTAATTTTAGGAGGTGTTAGTGTGAAGAAAAATGTTAAATTGTTAATGTCTATTATAACTCTTACATTAACACTCATTACCTTCATGAGTTCCATTTATGGATGGTATGTTACAAATAAAGAAGCAGAAGCTACTGGTTTAAAAGTTAACACATATGATCCACAATTAGACTATGTACTTGAAAGCTACAGCAAAGAAACTAAAACATATAGTGAAGAGAACACAATGTCATTCAGCAATATTGCACCTAATGATGTGTTTTATTTTAGATTTAAAATTACACCAAGAGAAAATGATTTAGATGTATCTACATTAAAGTTTAATATGTCATTTACTGACTACACATCAAGTTTGGCAGAAAGTACTTTGGTTTATAATTCTTCAAAGAAAATAATAACATATGATAGTGTTAAATTATATTCTGTTGTTACCGATGAGACTAACGGAGAAAATACAGTTTCATTTGGCGGTAAGACATTATACAAGATAGATAACAATGAAATTACCTTAAAGGATTATAAAATTGAAAACACATTCAAAGCATATGCTAATCAAAAGCCTACTGATGAGAACTTGGGTATAGGTGTTTTATTAAATGGTATTGTTAACACATATAATGGAGATACCAATTATATAGAAAAAGATAATAATAGTAATACAAATATTTATTATTTCTATTTTGCTCTAGAATTTAATGAGACTTTAACTTTAGTTACTGATAACAATATAGAGTCAAGTAATGCCTATGAATTTCAAAAACTTGAAATAAGTGAAATAACAATAAAGAGGGTGATTTAGTATGAAAAAGAGTTTATTTAATTCCACCCTATTATTAGTAACTACAATAATTATTTTATTATTAACAACTATAATTATGGGTTGGTATACATTTTCAGATAAAGTAGATAAAAGTATAGACGCTAGTACAGAGAAAGTTGTAATAGCTAAGAGTCTAAATTTAGGAGAAAGCGAAACTAACAGTTATACAATTAATAATTTAGCCTTCTTTGATTTAGATAGTGATAAGACATTTGAATCTAATTATTTAGATCAAATGGCATTTTTGATTCAAATAGATGTTACTAATAAATCTACAAGAGAAGTAACTGTTAAATGTGATTTTTCTTATACTGAATTAACAGAAACAATTACATTAAAAGAAACTACAGATACAACCTTAGATTCATCTAAACATTATTATCAATATGACAGTACCAATAAAACAGCAAGTCTTTATGAAGGAAGTTATATTAAAGGCTTGTATGAAGAAAGTAAAGACGGTAGTGTAACTGCCACTTTATCTAATTCGTATGTTGATGCTGTTGTATTAGATAAAGAGATTGGTACTGTAATTGATCAAACTAAGGGTACAAAATTATCACTTAAAGATAAATATAGCCTAAGTACTAGACATAGTGGTTCATTTAATTTAGGAATTACTGCTAGTGATATAACTAAAAGTTTTTATATTTATATCTATGGAATTCAAAAAATTACTACATCTAATGATGACTTCTTATCTAAAAACCATGATTTCAAAATTACATTAAGTGCTGAATAAGGGGGAATACATATGAAAAAGAAAATAATTTTTAGTATTGTTTTAGTATTAATCCTTACCACAACTATTGTATTTGGAGCGTTTAAGTTTGTAGAAGTAATTAATAATACTGCAAAAAGTGCAGATCTTGAATATTCATCTAACTTAATTAGTTATCAAGATTCTAATCATAATGAATATAGAACTGATATGGCTTATAAGGTAGAGTTTGAACTTAAAAGAGGTATTAAGTATATTCAAACAGAGGATACTACATATAAAAGTAATAAAACATATTATACAAAAAATGATGATACTTATACTGCTTTAGATGCATCTAGCTATACTATAGGAAGTGCAATAGCTGATAACACAACATTATATGAACAAACAACTACTTATTTAGGAGCTAGTGCAGTAAATAGTATTATTACTAAAAGTAAAACTTTATCTACTGATAATTATTCTATTACGACTGATGCTACAACTAGTCTAATTAATACAGTAACTATTAAGGTTGATGATAGCAATAATATTGTATTAAGTGATATTACAACAAACGATGAAGGTATTGATTCTATTACTATTGACAATGATAAATATAAAGTGATTGTTGATGCTAGTAAGACTTCTTGTTTAATTCTTGATACAACTACAAAAAATCCGTATAAAACTATTAAGGATAGTACTGATGCAACTAAAGATGCAACAAAGGTAACATGTAGAGCTACAAATGAAGTTGCAACAGAAGATAGTAATGCAATTTATCTAAATCAACTAGGCATTAAAGTAGATATTACTACTAAGATTGCTTGTTATGTAAGAATTAACATTGAAGATGCATGGATTAGAACTAGACAATATGCAACTAATGTTGAAACAAAGTATATTGCAAAAGACCAAATAAATGGAGAATCACCTTTTAAACAAACTGGTAATGATTATTATTATGATGCAGTAAATAATACTATTTATTTAAAAACTGTTATTACACCACAATTAAATGAAGATGGTACATATGAAACTAGAAGTTTTATATTTAATGTTAATGAAGGTTATTACTATATTAATTCAACCAATCAATTTGTATATGAAGATTATATTAAAGTAGAACTTACATATCATGTTGATATCGTTCAAGCAAACCGTGTAGAAGCTGTTTGGGGACTAGATCCTAGTACACTAAATTAAGGAGGTAACTATGAAGAAATCAAATAAAAGATTAATTTTAAAATGTTTATGTTTATTATCATTTATTTCTATTCTAACTACTATTATTGTAGTATGTTGCCTTAACAAAACTAGAGTTTTTAGTCCTGAATTTGTAAATATTAATAAAGTATATTCTGGTACTGAAAAAGAAATTACTTCATCAGATTACTCTCCTAGTACTAAATATACTCCTATATCACAAGTTGTAGAAGCTAATCTTTCTACTTATCAAGGTAGTGGAGATGATAAGAAAGTTATCAGCATTTCAACTAGTGATGATTTAAGTCTATTATCTTCTAAGTGTTATAGTAATAGTGAATATTTAAAATGTAATTATGAATTATTAAATAATATTACTTATACATCTAGTAGTTATTTTATACCATTAGGCTGGCAACAAGATGGTAAAACAGAAAACTTTAGTGGTAGCTTTAATGGTAATGGATATGACATTACTAATTTAAAGTTTCAAATTATAAATGCCTCAAGCAAGTCAACTTATTCAGGTAATGAATATTTTGCATTTGTCGCAAAAAACTCAGGAATTATTAAAAATGTTGGATTTGTTGAACCTACTATTGCAATAAGTGATTTAATGGAATCACTTGCAAATAATGGTGTAGCAAATCTATGTGGATTAAATAGTGGTACTATTGATTCTTGTTATGTAAGACAATTAAATAGAACAATAGAAGAAGAATGCGGTATTACAGCCTTAGGTGGATACAGAGTCTCTGGTTTAGTTATAGAAAATACCGGTACTATTAGTAATTCATATCTTGCAACTAATTCCATATATAACAGAACATGTAATGATATGATTGAATTTGCAGATATTGCATTAACTAATAGTGGTACATTAACTAATGTATATTTTTATAATGCTTCTATAGATACAACAACTTCCACATTTACTAATGGTGGTAGTTATAATTTTAAATATGTAACAGCTCTTGGTAACACAAGAGGTAAGAATGGTACTAATTATCCAGGTGATTGGGTAAAGACTCTTAGTGAATTAAAAGATAAATTCACTTCATGGACATACAATGTAGGAAGTGTCTATACTTATGTTACACCTGTAAAGAGAACTATTACTTTAAATAATAATGTATTTAGCATTACTAGTGTAAATGACTTAGTCATGCTTTATGAACTTATGAATTTAAATGCTGTAGTAGCATCTAACACTTATACATATTCAATTGAAGCTGATCTTGATTTATCTTATATATCTAGTGATGTATTTAAATATTCAAGAGGTATTGGTGCTACAATTACAGGAAAAAACTACACTAGTAATTCAAGTACCACACTTATAACAGGTGAAAAGAATAACTATCCTACTATTTATAATTTAGATATTACAAATAGCTCTCGTTATGTAACTAACCTTGGTGTAGATTCATATGGATTTATTCCTTACTACACTGGAAATATGTCTAAGCTTAATTTCTATTATTCAACTGATTTGAATTTAGATAATTTACCAACTACAAGTAACTTAACAGCTTTTGGTGCTGTTGTTGGATACTTAGAAAATGGTAGTATTGAAAATGTTAATGTTTACGCTAATGTTACTTCTAGTACAAGTAACAACTTAAAAGAATGTTTAATTGGTGGATTATGTGGTATAGTTGGTGAATCAACTCTACAAAACATAACTACTAATGGTTCTATATCTTTAGCTAGAATTAATACATTTACTAAGAGTAACACTTATGCTCAAGGTGTATCAGTAGGTGGTGTAGTAGGTTTTAGTGAAAATACTTATTCATCATTATCTCAAGTACTTAATGCGATGAATGTATCAATTAATGCAAATACTAATCATGACTATAGTGTTGCGGGTATTCTTGGTGGTGGATATGTTACAAATACTAATAAGCTTGAGAATAAGGGAAGTATCACAGTTGCAAGTGCTTCTAATTATACTAGTCTTTATACATCAGGTGTTATTGGAAGATTACTTGGTATAAGAAATCAAATTAATGAATTAACTAACCAAGGTACAATAACAACTACTCTTTCAACTGCTAACTCATATGTATCTGGTATACTTAATGCAGATATTATACAAACTGCATCAAATAGCTTTACTAGAAGTGAATTTGTAAATAATGCAAACCAATGCTTATTCTATGCATCTAGTTTAACTAATAGAGCTAATGTTGTAATAAACAATAGTTGTACTAATTTATATTATACAAGTGGTATTAATGTATTAAGTAGTAATGGTTTTATTTCACAAGTATCTAATTTATATAATTTAGCATACACAGAAACTTATAGAGCAAATAATACAAATGGTAAATATACAACTGGTCTTAATGCTCAAGCAATTGATATGGCCAAAACACCTAAATATGCAGGACTTGTAAATAATATTATCTCAAGTGGTGCAAATAGTGTTCAAGGTTCTCTTGATTTAAGCCAATCATATAATTTAAGAGACATCACATTTACTGACTCCACTTCAATTTCAACTGATATGTATTATGCAGCAGTTGCAAGAGGAGAAAATATTAATTATTCTAATATATATAATGAAGGTAAATTAACATTTACTGTCTCTAATAGTATTACAACTACTAAGTCTTTAAATGTATCAGGTGTATTTGAAGAACTAACTAATGGATTTAATGCACGAAACATCTTTAATGGTGCTGATATTTTATTTACTGATAATGCAACTAGTACATTAAAACTTAATTTAAATATTGCTGGTATTGTACTAAATAATGAATCTGTTGATAATTCTACTAGTCAAAATCCTACTAAATCAGACTTTGATAAGGAGTCTATTGGTACACTAGATAATGCTATTAATAATGGTAATATTAAAGTTACAAGTACTAATTTAGATAAAACTATGACTAGTGCTAGTTCTACAACTGTTACAACTATCACATTCCCTGTACTTTCAAGTAAAACTAAACTAAATGGTAATATTAATGTATCAGGTATAACTATAAAAAATAATGGTATTATTTCTAATACATTTAATTTAGGTGATATTAATCTAGAAGTATTTGCATTAACTAATGTTACTTACAATGCAGCAGGTATTGCATGTGAACTTGACGGAGAATATGCAAGTATTAAAAACTGTGCTAATAATGGTGATATTAGTGTTATTAATATGGCTAATATGGTAACTAGTTCATCAACTAATAACCAACCTTCAACATACTATAAAGAATATGTTTCTGGTATAGTAGGTATTAATAATACAACTAGTACTAATGTTAACGAGGTTATATCATTTACTATCAACTATGGTACTATTAAAGGATATTCAGGATATGTGAATCCAAAAATAGAAACTTCAAATTATTCATATGTAGCAGGTATTTTAGCTTATGGAGCATGTAATATAGTAAATGTATTAAACTACGGTAATATATATGGAGCTGAGGTTGCTGGATCAATTTGTGGTAAACTAGATTTAGCGAGTACATCTAGTGATACAGTTTATTTAGCAAACACTATTAACTATGGTAATATTAAATTATTAAAACATTATAATGTAAACGGTATAACTATTACTAATGCAAGCTTTACTGATATAGAAAACTTAGATAGTAAATATATATCAGTAGGAACATATGGAACTATCGATACATATAATTACGCCTATGTTGGCGCAATGTTTGGTGTTGTTGATTTTGCAAGTGGTAATAAAGCAAAGTTAAATATTAGATATGTGCTTAATTTCTATCAAGGACAATCTATTACTCAAACAATACATCAACTTAATTCATACACTATAGATACTACTACATTTATAACATGTAAAGATGCAAATGACACATTTGGTTCTAGTTCTATTAAGTATGCGCCTCTTTCAACTATATCTGATAGTGCTGGTAATATTGGTGTATTCTCAAGTGACTTTATATTTAGAAAAGCAATAAATAAAGATTCAACTGCAGTTGATTATACTAATCATATTACTGATAAATATATTACTGACTATTTTAGCTTTGTAGTATATGATAAGGTTAATACTAGTTTACTTGAAAAGATTGGTTGGAGAAACGTTGCATATTTAACAGCTGCAGAAGAACTTGCAAGAAACGTTAATGCAATGACTCGTTTTGTGTCTTATGGAGGATACTCTAAGGACGATATATCAAAAATTACTACAAGTTTCTCATCAGATACATGGACTACTAATATTGATTCTACATTACTTAATAATGCAATAGTAGAAATTCTTGGTAATAGCGAATTAACTAGTAAATATCAAGATATTATAAATTATTTCTTATTTGATACTACTTATACATCTAGTGTATATCAAGGTATTAAAGATAACATTATATCAAGTATTATTACTTGTTTAGATAATGATAAAGTTAATTATAGAGATTTAATTCAAAAATTATTATATGATGAAGTTTTAGCTAAGATAGTAGCAGGTGATGATGCTGACTATACAGAAGTTCAAACTGAGATTAATTCATTACTATCTAATATATCTCAAACTGAACTTAGAACTATTATTACTAATTATTTAAATAATATTAATAGTGATTCTACAATTTTAGATAATCTATTTGATAATGATTCTAATAACTACTATACTTTAGCAAAATATAATTTAGTAAACACTATTCTTGAAGGATATTCAGATGATACAATCTCACTACTTACTGATACTATTATGGGAACTGATAGTACTAGTAAGAATGCATTAAAATATTATGAATATTTAAAGAATAATGACACAATTTCTAAAGAACTTTATACTAATATTCTTTCAAGTAATTCATCTAGCACTGAACTAGAAACTTTACTTAACAAAGCATTTAAGTCTTATTCAACTGAGGTAACTAGTTCAATTGAAAGTGCTTCTACTAGTACTAATAATTTTACTAGTAAGAGTGGTAGTGAATATATTAATGGCGCTAGTGTATCTTATACTAAGAATTATACTGAATTATGGAATATTGTTAAGAATTATGATTCATTTAAGTCATATTTAACCGATAATAGCGGTTTGTTTAATAAAATTACTGATCCTACAAGTTCAATTCAATATAATGCAGTGATTGCGAAGGCGACTGAATATAATTCTACTTATCAAAGTGAAGATGCGCCTAGTGACAAAGAGAGTAATGGTACTAATAGTATTAGTGGTATTCAACAAGTCACATCAACTACGAAAGATGTTTTAAATAGATTTATATATACTCCTGATCAAATTGCATCTACTAGTACTCATTACTATGGACCGTTTAATCCTTATGGTAAAGTATTAAATGAAGCAGCAAATTTCAGTGGAAATTATAATAGTGATATTTATAATGCAAGTAATGTTGCGGATAAGCAAACCAATTTTTATACTCCATTCTTTATGTCTTTAGATGAGTCTACTAGAACTAATTATATTAATCAATCAAACACAAATTCATCTACTAAATCCGTAGGTTTGTATTATTGGAATACTGCTACCGGTACCTCAACATCTAACCAATGGGTATCTGATTATATAATTTATAATAAAGCTGATGATTGTCAAAAATTCTTGCAAAAAAACACAAACACTGGAGATTATATAGTTAATGGTTTTGATTATGCAAATTACAAAACTAATGATAATGGTTCAGACATAGGTTCAGCAAATACAACAGCACAACATGAAGCGTTACTATCTAGATACATTACTGGATATGGTACATCACAAATATATACTGGTATATGGTATCCGGTATCTATTTGGAAGAACACTGATGGTGATGGTTCCGTAGTAGGTGTATATTTGTGTACTCAATCTCATTTAGGTGAGGGTAATTATAGAGGTGTACAAACAACTGAATATACATATTACACTATTGATGATTTAGTGAATCTTGATGGTGTACGTACTAAAGGAAAATCAGGTGGTAGTATAGATGATGATGAAATTGGAGTAATTAGTGCTATCATGACTAAAGTATTAGCTAATACTAATGGTAATAAAGCAGTACTTAGTGCTTTAGCTGAATATGCATCAACTGAATCTTTCACATCTAGTCAACAAGCATCTATGATTTATTTAGCATCTGCTCTAAAGAATGGTGAATTTGCTAGCAAATTCTCATCAGAGGTAGTAGCATTACAAAGTGATACTGTATTAAAGAAATTATCATATCCTAATACTAATTTATTTACTGTATACTTAAAGTTAGAAGATTTAATTACGGATCAAAGTTTTACAAGTAAACAGGCACTTGCTTTCTATATATCTAATAATAAGAATGCATTTATTAAACTTTTAAATTATGGTTTAACTGATTTTAGTGATTATGATAATGATGACGGAACTCATACTATTACAAGTAATGATTTTACATATCATTTATCAACGTATATTAGTTATTTGAAGAGTCAAAATGCAAATATTACAGCAAGTGAGATAGTATCGTTAATTAATACTGCAAAGGATACTGATATAGATTATTTAGAGATACTTGATTATTTAACATATGATAGTTTTATTACATATTTTGATGAAGATGGTTATAATAATTCATCATTTGGTAAATCTGTAAACTTTGAAACTGTACACAATAATATCACTTCATTAGCGCAAAACACTGACTATAAAAATTGGTTTACCGCTAGTGATTCTAATTATCCTAACACAGGATATGTTTATCCATTAAATACTCAAGATGATAAGATAACATCAACCGAAAACAATATAGGTTATTTTACAGGAAGTTCTAATTCGGTAAAAACATATCAACTTACAAATGAAACCGTTTCTAATTACAGTGTTTATAAAAGAGATGATTCAAAAACAAATATTGAGTATAGTCCAACAGGTAATGTTAAAACTACTTTAGATGATATTTTATCAAAATCTACATACCATGCTTTAACGTTAACTGGTGCTGTTAAGCTTGATAAAAATTCTATAACATTAACATCATCAGAAAACTCTTATAACACTGTTGGAACACCTTATATAGCAGGCGTTGACGCTACAGGGTATGTATTACCTCAAAAAAGTGTATATTTTGTCCCACAAGAAAACGGATATTTAAAGATGGTTGTATATACAGACGAATATAATAATGCTCCTTCTTTATATTATATTACTCGATCCGATAAAAAGAGCTATAAGAATGCTAAAGTAACAGAAATCAAAAATGCTTATACAAATAACAATTCAATTACATATAATAGCTCTACGGGTACTGCTTTGTATGATAGTAGTTGGTATTCAGATCTTACTGAAAAAACATATTATTATATAGAAATACCTGTTATAAAAGATCAAGAATATGCGTTAGGATATAGTGGTAGTGGTAGACCTGCTTACGTTTTGTATTTAGATTTAGGCCAAAACTCAAGTGATTATTATTATGATTACCCTAATCTTTCTACAATAGAATCTAATTATAATAAATACTATAATTCAGGTAGTGCTTTATCTAATTTTGCAAATACTATACTTGCTAAAGACATGATTAATGTTGATTACAAATCAGATACTTTAATCGGTACAACTTCAAGAACTGTTACTGTAAGTAGTCCTACAATTATGTTAGTAAAGACAAGTGCTAAAGATATTCCAATAACAGTAACTGGTGATACGACTTACAATAATTCTAGTGGCACAAGTGTTACTATTAGTAAAGTTTCTATAAACTCAAAAGAAGGATACACGGCGTTCTATCTATCGGGCAGATCTTATAGTATAAGTGCTACAAGTGATACTATAAGTGAAATATTGTTAGTAAATAAAGCTAGTGAATTTAGTCATTCAACAGATTCTAATAATCTACTCCATCTTAAGTTTAATGGTAAAGATATATTATCAGGTATTTCAAATTATACTGATTTACAAAGTTATAAATTAGATGTATCTCAAAGTTTACTTGATACATTAAAAGTAATATATCCTACAATTAAAGAGACTAGTGGAAATATTACTAAGTATTCAATATTTGATAAGTTTAGTGCTGATGAATGTAAAGAAATTATTAGAAAGTTAGTAAATGCTGATGACGACTCATCTAGTAGTTCGTTAGGTAAATTAATTGGTGAATCTAGTAGCCATTATCAATATATATTAGATAATGTTGTATCTAGCGAAGCTAAATTAAATATATTAAATAAGGTTATAGATATTGAATCAAATGCTAGCGATGGTACATATCCTAATACTCAAGATGCAATTATTGCTTCCTTCATTGGTCAAAATTATTTAAATTACTCAAGTGCTAATTCATTAAAATCATCAACTCTTTATACATTATTAAATACATATCAAAGTGGAAAGTATCAATTTATTACTGGCGACACTACAATAGATTATGATAAATTTGATGCATTCTTAGCTCATTTAGGTATAACAAGTTCAATGTCTGGTTATGGTATATATGCATTATCTAGTTCACTTGGTAAGAAGAATGGTATATTTATTCCTGATAACTTTGATTTAACTAGTATGGACGCTAATTACAAGAAGTCTAGTGATTATCTTGTAATTGATGAGAATACATCAAGTTATTGGAGAGACTTAACTGCAAATACAAATACTACTTATGATGTATCTAATACTAATAGTGTAAACTATAAGTTTAGAAACGAAATGAAACAATTAAAATTAAGTATATCTACTGAAATACTTAAAGCTGATATCGCTAGTGGTGATTATTCAATATATGCAACAGATACAACTATTGATAGTACTAATGGTATTATTTACTATTATGTTCCAAGTTCATATATTGATTACTTAAAGAAACAAAGTAATGCTAATATATCATTAACGATTGCTGCAAGTGCAACTTGCAATACAACTACAATAGACTTTACTCAAGGTTCATTTAATGATGAAGGATATTATGTAGTACCAAACTCAATATTAGTTACTGCTGAAGATACTACAGTTACAACAAATTATTCTATTTATTTAGTACCAAGAGATATATCTATTGAAACATTTACTACATCTAAAAATACTAATATAGCTTCTAGTGGTGAAATGATTGAATTTAGTATAACTACAACTAATGCACCAGATAACTTTGATTTAACACCATATTTAACAGTTAATGGAGTTAGATTAAGCGATACAGATAAGAAGTTCTATCTAGATGAAACTTTCTATAATAATGGTGTAGTTGTTAACAATACTGCTACTTTAAAGTTATATATTGAAGGATCCCATGCTGGTGGAAATATATCATTTGATATTTCTGTATATGGTTCAAGTAAGTCTGTTAGTTTAACTAAAACCAAATCATCAAGTGCTACATTAGATATTGAATTTGAAGGAAACTCTGTTTCATTTGATTCAAGTAAAGTAGCTACTAGTTCGATTAAGGTTGGTAGAATTTATACTAAAGAAGAACTTGTTGCTTTAGCATATTTATCAGATTACACATTTGCATCTAATTCAACACACACTGTATCAGTATCATATAACAAAGACACTTTAAGTAATGGAAGATATCAATATATCGTTACAATTACAGTAACTAGTGAAGATGAGTCAAGTACAGTTATTTATACTCACAAATTAGAAGAAATGGATTATTTCGACTCAACATATGCAAATATTTATAAAGATGGTAATATTGTAAGTGATTTATATACTCAAGAATTTACATCTGGTGATAATACGTATAATGATGGAGAAACTAATACTACAAGTTTAACTTATTCAAGTAGTAATAATAATTTTGCAGCTGTTTCATTCACAAGAGGAAATGAATATGAGTATAGAATTAAATATGTACTAAATAATTTCTATTTAACAGATGGTGCAGAGTTTAGCATTGCTAGTTATTCTAGTGGATCTTCAGTTATTACTCCATCTGCAGGTATGACTGTTGTAGTTGGTAATACACAAGAGTTAGGTGTATATTACTTTAACTATAAATATACTCATACTGTTGCATTTGATAGTGATACTCAAATCACAAGAGAATATATCTTCCCTACTTTATTTGTTATAAAGAAAGAAGGAGAAGATGCTCTATTACATCGTATTACATTCCTTGAAAGTGAAGAAATAATCGGTAATACTGCAACTATTATTCAAGCTGATACAAGACATACTAGTGAGACTACAAAACAATCAAGTATTTACATTACAAATAATAATGTTGTAAATAGTGATGGATATGAAACTACATATAGCGCTCAATCTTCATCTAATACTCATTATATAAGTGTTACTAATAATTCTACTAATACAGATAATATTAGTTATGGAACATTAGCTGGTGGTACAAGTACTACTGATACATCAATTACTGATTATTATGCAATCGGTACAGTAAATGAAGCAGAATTATCATATTATTCTCCAACATTTGGAATTAATGAGTATGCACAAATGTATCAATATACAACTCGAAGAAAATTACAAGAATATGGTAATACTACTTTAAGCGATAGTACATATAGTGATGCAAATATCTTAGGTGATCATACAAGTACAAATACCAATTATTTATATGTTCCATTTGAATATACTAAAGATGGTGAAACAAAGCATCAAATATTCTATGTTGAATTAGATTCTAATTTTAAATGGACAAATATTTATGAAACTTCAAGTGATCCAACTGATAGTAATAATAAGATTGCTACATTTATAAATAATGGAAGTGGTATTACAACTAAAGAAGCTACTGATGATACTAAAGCAAGTTTTACTTATAATGGTATTACTTATACTGTATCAAGTAGTGCTGGAAACCCTACTGATAACATGAGTTTATATATGGACTATATAGGATCTCCACTTGCTGAACATTTCTGGTATGTATCTTATATGGTTATGAGTGAAGCAATGGTATCAGGTGATACAGATAATGGTAATGTTAGATATTATCATATATCTATCATTGACTCTACAAATAACATCTATTTTGAATGTAAATTATATTCAACTGAAGATTTAGGTTCAGAAGTATATATGACTATTTCTGAAAATATTTATTCAGGTACTGTAAAGAAATCATCTAAACAAATCTCAGGACACTTTGATAATAAAGAAACTTTAACTACAAAGAAGACTTTAACTTATAATAAAACTACTAATGAATATTTATATCTATATACATTAAGATATAAACTATCTACTTTACCAAAAGGTTACTTTAGTTTCTACTTAGATTTGGAAAACGGTTATTCTGTATTAGCAACTACTAGTGATGCAAACCAACTTGTTTCTGCTAGTGAACCTGGCAAGTCTGAAGAGGGTACATTCTTGCCATATACTTCAATTATTACTAGAACTATTAAACTTAATTTCTATGTAAATACATCTAATAATGCTTCTCAAGTTTGGGGTGTTAAGCAAGGTGATATCTTTGCATATAAGGCTAGTTATATAGGAAAAGAAGAAAACGATATTATTCAATAAGGCATATAATAAACTTAAATTGACAACGATTTATTATTTTGTTAAAATAGAGTTGGCAAAATATGAGAAATTGTATGACGCAAAGCTATAGGGCCTGAATTTAAATGGTAGCCAGTTACACACGTTGTAACTGGCTATTATTGTTTATTATTGAAAAAAGTAAGGGGTTGAGTCCAATGAAGCTTAGATTAAAAGAGTTTTTACCATATATTATCGCAATTTTTGTAATGTTTATTTTTATGATTTTTGCCTCTGTTGTATATAGTGGCTTAGTAAATGATACATTAAGAAATTCGATTTATTCTAATGTTTCTGGCGAAGCAAATAAACAAGCAACAAGCTTTCATAATTTAGTAAGTCAAAAGAAAGCTCTTTACCTAAATGATAAATCTAGTTATACAACTATCACACTTACTAATTCTAATTTTAAACATAATAATTATGATTATTTCATCGCATCAGAAAGTGCAGTAGAAAATAAAAAATCAGATATTTATTATGTATATATTTTAACTGATGAAGTTAAAGATGGAGATACTACTACATCTACTTACTTCAAGGTTTCAGCAAGTCAAATGATATCAGAAGTATACCAAAATGAATATGCACATGCATTTGCACTTATTGATGAAACTGGTGCTGTATATGCACAAAAGGGACTTGGTTCTAGTACAGCATTTGAAATAATGAATGAATCTATATCAACTACTGATAGTGAAAAAGAAAATATGAGATTAACTATGGTTGATTCAAAGGAAGCTTATTCAACTGTAGCTAAATTTAAAGAAGTTGATTATTATGCAGCTGTATCTCGTTTAGGTGAAGTAACTGACGGTGATAGTAATACTGCATCTAAAGTTTATGTGTATGATAGTCAGTCAGAAGAGATTGTTATGCATAACTTATATATGTTTGTATTATTTAATCAAGTTCATTTTAATGAAGCAATTAATCAAACAAGTAATTTAACATTATTCTATCGTTTAATTATTATACTTACTCTAGTTTTAATTATTCTAGATGTTTGTTTAACAATCTTTAGAGCAAACCGTATATTTGCAATAGGAAGAAGAACTGCTGCAAAACGTGGTACTGCAGTTATTAAGGTTAATAGAAAAGGAAAAGTTAAATATTATGGTAGAGGTCGTTCTACTTTTGGTATTGAAGTTTATGACTTCTCTTTATTTAGACCTGTTGATGGTAAGACATTTGCGGATGCTTTAAAACATGATAATAGATTCGTATGTGAATATGATCTAGATAGTGATACAGTTGGTTATGCTCAATTCATATCTATTCCTCAAAATGGAGGATATACAGTAATAGCTTCTGTTGTAACTGATGAATATAATAAACAACTTCAAGTTAAGAACTTAATTGAGCAAAACTCTATTACTCACTTACCTAACCGTAATGCGTTCCTTCAAAACTTTGAAGCAAGTAAGAAAAACTTATTTGGTGAGCAAGTTACTCTAGCATTCATTAGAATATTAGAGTTCCAAGAAGTTAATAGACAATTTGGTTTTAAAGCCGGAGATGCTTTAATTAAGAATTCATTAGAGGTTATTAAGAGTTGTTTAACTGATTATGAATTATATCAAGATAATAATGATACTTTATTAGTTTTATTAAAAGGAAACTATTCAACAAATGATGAATGTTTAACTAAGATTACTAAATCATTTAATAAACCAATTGAAATTACTAATTATTCAACAATATTAGTTCATGTAAGAATTGGTTCTTATGAATTAAAGGATGTATTAAATAAGAGTTTCAATATTGATGATGCGATTAACAAAGCTACTCAAGCGTTAAGACGTGCATTAGAACAAGTTTCAGTATTCTATGTTAAATATGATTTGAATTTATCAACATATCTAGCTTATAAGGAAACTATGGAACGTGATATGCATTACGCTTTAACTCATGATGAATTCGTAATGTATTATCAACCTCAATTTAATGTAAAGAGAAACAGAATCGAAGGATTTGAATCATTAATTAGATGGAGATCTGATAAATATGCAACAGTTTCTCCTCAAGTTTATATTGAGATAGCTGAACGTAATGGTGATATTGTAGAAATTGGTAGAATTATCAATTTCCAAGTATGTAGAGCTGCAAAGTTCTTTGAACTATATGGTGTACACTTATCTATTAACGTTTCACCAGCACAATTAATGCAATCAGGATTCATTGATGAATTACTTGCAGAAGTTAAGAAGAATGAACTTAAAGCCGGTTCTATTTGTGTAGAAATCACTGAAACTTATATTATGAAGAATTTCTCAGAAATGATTGATAAGCTTAACATATTAAGAGATGCAGGTATTTCTATTCACTTAGATGACTTTGGTACTGGTTACTCATCTATGTCATATTTAAAGCAATTACCTATTAGCTGTATTAAGACAGATAAAACATTTATTGATAATTTAGTAAGTGATGAATCATCACGTGTTATTGAAAAAACAATTATTACAATGGCTAATGAACTTGGACTAGAAACTATTGTTGAAGGTGTAGAAACTAAAGAACAAGTATCTATATTACAAGATTTTGGTGCAGACTTCTTACAAGGATATATCATTTCACGTCCTGTACCATTTGAAAAGGCATTGGAATTAGTTAAGAATGGTGTCCATATTGAAGGACTAAAAGAGAAAGGTGGTAGTTTCGATGATTAATATGATTTTAGAAGGAACTAATATAACTGCACCAGGTGCAATTGTATTAACTATTGCAGCTGTAATCATTGCAGGTATATTAATATTCTTACTTATTAAAGGTGTTAAGAGACAACAATTTATTATTGAAGAAGATAAATCAGTATTGCTAGAAACAATGATATCTAAACCTCGTATGAGAGAAGCGGTAAACAACTATGCTGCTCGTTTAGGTAATTATGGTACTTTCTCTTTATTCTATATTAAGATTGATGATTATGATTCTTTACTTAATGTAGTAGGTGAAGAACAAACTAATCAAGTTATAAGAAGTATTGCAGAAAGATTAGTTCGTACTTATAAGGGTGAAGCTACTATTTGTCAATTTGATAAAGATGCTTTCTTAATTTTTGATAAAAAAGAATATAATTATGAAGACTTAGAATTTACCGCTGAAAGTTTACTTGATTTAGTAAGTGGTGAACAAGGTGTTCTAAAAAGAGAAAATATCCAACTTACAGCCTCTATTGGTGTAGCAATCTATCCTTCATGTGGTAATTCATTTAAGGAATTACATCAAAACCTTGAACTTGCAGCCTACATTGCATCTCGTCAAGGTGGAAATAAGTTCGTTATTTACTATGATGAATTAAAGACTGAAGAATCTTCTAACATGGAATACTTCAATGAAGTTAAGAATGCGATGAGTAAGAAGGAACTTACTCTATACTATCAACCTATTATTGATATTAATAATAAGTCTGTATTTGGATTTGAAGCTCTATTAAGATGGAATCACCCAGTTCATGGTGTAATATCTCCTGCTAAATTTATTCCTATTTTGGAACAATCAGGTGACATTATTCAAGTATCTCGTTGGGCACTTGAAGAACTTGTAAATAAACAAATAGAACTTAAAGAACAATTCCCTACAAAAGATATTAAACTTACATTTAACTTATCTGTTAAGCAAATGATGAGTGAAACAATTGTAGAAGAATTTAAGAAAGTTATCAGAAAATATAGTGCTGATCCTAAGATGATTGTCCTTGAAGTTGATCAATATGCAATGTTTGAAAAGATGAATCAAGTTAAGATGAATATCTTAAGATTAAGAGACATTGGTTTCTTAATTTCTACAGATGGTCTAGGTCTTGATTATAGTTCAATTACTCAAATTGAGAATAAGCCTATTGATATGTTAAAACTTGATAGAGAATTCTTAAAAGATATCAACGAAAATGAAATGCAAGAACGTTATGTTCAAATGCTTGAAGAATTCTGCGATAAGACAAACAAGGTATTAGTTTCTGAAGGTGTAGAAACTTATGAACAACTTCAATATGTTGAAGAACAACATATCGAATATGTTCAAGGTTATTACTTTAAAGAACCATTCCCAGGAGAAAATATTAAAGACTATATTTATTCTGAATCATGGATTAATTTAATTGAAGCTGAACCAGTTAAAGAAGAATCTGAAAACAAAGAAGATTCAGAGACTACTGATGGAGAACCTGTACAAGAAACTACTGACAATAAAGAAGAAGTTGTTACAGAAGATAATAAGGATGAGGCTAAAGATTCAGAAACTGAAAAAGAGGCAGTTGAAGAATCTAGTGAAAAAGTAGAAGATAGTCAAGAATAAAATTATAATTGATAGTTAAAGGTGATGTGTAATGCATTGCCTTTTTCTTTCGTTAAAAAATATATTAAAATTTATAAATAAGGATTGTATTTAAAGTAAAGATATTTCTCTAAAATTAGAAATAAATATTAACTTTTAGGGAAGTATCTATACGTTTAAACTCTCTGCCGTTTCATAATTAAAAAAGTTAGGAT
>CAVGEZ010000033.1:0-19938 GCA_963628445.1 uncultured Eubacteriales bacterium | reverse complement strand
AAGCACGTCGCTGATTTTGTAGCCATACACGTCACGTCGTTGATTTTAATATACTCTTTTTTATTATAATCATCTAAAAAGAGAGTTAATACTCTCTTTTTTAGATACCTCAATTAAATTTACAAAAATAAATGGTATGTCATGTAACCACAACATACCATTATATACTTATTAAGTTATTCTAATTCTTCTTGTGTATCGTCAGTTTCTTCAGTGCCAACGCTTGATTCTGTGTCACTAGCATTATCTTCTTCTTGATTATCACCTTTAACAAATGATACATGTTTCTTTTTAACAAAAATGAAATAATCAATAAATGAGAATAACATTAATATATAATATGTAACTACTCTCCATAGTAATACACCAGCTGAAGCCTTAGCTTGTTCTGCTGATGTAGCTACATCTCCGGCTTGAATAATAATAGGAAGGAAAAAGAACATAAATGCAAACTCTAAGAATCCTGCGGCACCTGGGGTAGGAATATAATTTGCGGCCATCATCGCAAAGCTAGTTACACAAATAATTTCAAATAACATAGTTGCGTCTACTTGTCCTCTATCGTGTCCTACTGGCATGTTAATAGCCTTTAATATAAAGAATGGAATCATATAAAGAACTAAATATGCACAAACCTTAGATAGAAGAGCTATAAAGAATGCCTTCTTATTCTTCCAACATTCAGAGAATGCTGTTTGTGCATCAGTTAAATATTTATCAAACTTAGCTGGTGCATTCTTACAACGCTTCATAAACTTTAAACTGCAAAACCAATTTACAATTTTAACCATTACTTTTCTAACCTTCTTTGAAGCACCCAAAGAAATGAAAAATAATGAACCTAATAAATTAACTGTAAATCCTATCCAGAATATTGCAATCATACCAGGAGCATACTCTAAAATAAGAGGATAATATGCTAAAGAAATAAGGGATATGATTAGTTGTGCAAACATTTGGCATAAGAAATTAGTTAAAATAACACCTGTAGATTTACTTGCAGGTACTCCAAGTTGATTATATGCAAACACTTGAAATGGTTGACCACCAACTGCACCTGGAGTAATACCATTAAAGAAGAATTCACAACTTGATATTAAAAACAAATCATTAGTTTTAGCTTTTATTCCTGCACTTTTTGCAAGTATAATCATTGATATACTATAAATGATTATATATAAAGCTAAAAAGCCTATCGCTGCTGCAAAATATTGATATCTAGCCTCTCCTATTGCTTTCCATATTTCTTCTGGATCACCCATATTAAAAATAATTGATAAAACAAATATAATAAGAGCTATTATTAAAATAATTTCTGCTATAATTTTTTTCTTTTTACTCTTTTTCATAATTTCACCTTAATAACAAATACAACTAATTATAGTAAAGTTAGATTAAATTAACAACACTAAATTTTTAAAAATATACCACTTTTCATTTAATTATTGTTTATTTTTAATTTCATACATTAATATTGAACCAGCTACCCCAACATTTAAACTTTCCATATTAGACATATCAATATATAAAGAATCTAGATTAAGGTTATTAATCTCATCACTAACTCCATATCCTTCATTACCTAATATTAAAGCTAATTTATTAGGCACATTAGCTTTTTGAACATCAATACCATTTCTTACATTGGTATTATACACCTTATGTGTTTTAGATAAATTATTAATAAATTCTAATTTATCCCCTTTAATAAAGTTAAGTTTAAATATAGCACCTTGGCTTGATCTAATAACTTTATCATTGTAAATATCACATGTACCGTCACATAAGAATATAGTATTAAAATCAAAAGCTTTAGCACTTCTAAGTAAAGTTCCTAGGTTACCTGGATCTTGTATACCATCAAGAATTAATACCTTGTCACATATATTAGAATTTGATAATATTTTACATACACCTATTTGTGTAACAACAGTTGATGTAGAACATATCTTATTCATTACTTCTTCTGATACAAGTTCGCCTTCAAGATTAGGATCAATAGTATAAGCCTTAATTAATACATTATTTAATTTAGCTTCTTTTACTAAATGTTCTCCTTCAACTAAAAAAGTATTAGTACTTTTTCTACCCTTACTTGTCTTTAAAGCTATCAAATCCTTAACAGTTTGATTTTTAACTGATGTAATCATTATTTATCTTCCTTATGATTAATAGAATCTACAACTTCTCTTGTTTCAAATCCCATTGAAGGTAGATCGATATCACTATCTGGTGTGATTGATAAGATTCTAATATTATTAACACAGAAATCTACCATAGGTTTCCAATCAAATAAAGATTCATAATGTTCTGCTTTATATACCTTAGGGCTTGTTGCAGGATTCACTGGTAAGTATACTGTGCAACAATCTTCAAACGGTCTAATAGAAGTTTCATACGTACCAATCTTATGTGCACATTTAACAATATCTACTTTATCTGTAGTACATAGCGGTCTAATAACTGGTATATTAGTAACATTATTAATAGTATACATACTATTTAAAGTTTGGCTTGCAACTTGACCAACTGATTCACCTGTTACAATACATAATGCTTTTCTCTTATTTACAATACCATCAGCTATTCTAAACATCATTCTACGCATTACAGTAATCTTATAAGAATCATCTACATTATCAAGTAAAGCCATATGTAATTCTTTAAATGGTACCATAATTAAATTAATCTTATTATGTGGCATATATTTAGCTAAAATCTTACATAAGTCTACTACTTTTTGGCTTGATTCAATACTAGTAAGTGGAGTAGATTCAAAGTGTAAACACTCGATCTCAATTCCTTGTTTCATTGCCATGTATCCAGCAACAGGTGAATCAAGACCACCAGATAACATAAGTAATCCTTTACCAGCTACTCCTACGGGATATCCTCCCATAGCACGTATATCAGATAAGAATAGATATACTCCTTCTTCTCTAATTTCTACATGTAATGTATTATCAGGATTGTGAACGTCTACTTTTAAATTCAAATCCCCTTGATTTGATAGTACATAGCCTGAAACAGCCTTAGTTACAGCTAAACTATCTAATGGATATTTCTTATCAGCTCTTCTTGTTAATACCTTAAAAGTAGTATTAGGACTAATTTCTTCTTTAACTAAAGCTAAAGCTTTTTCTTTAATATCATCTAATTCAAAGCTAGATGTTACTACTAATGAGTAACTTGAAAGACCTGATACTAGATCAAGATGAGCAATTACATTCTTATAGTCTTCATTTTTTAAATTGATATACACTCTTTCGTGAGCTGTTATAATATCAACATCTAAGCCTTCTAATTTACGCTTAATTAATGTTATTTCTTTCTTTAAAAAATCTCTTTGATTTTTACCTTTTAAAGTTAAATCTCCGAAACGAATTAATATTTGGTTATAAATCATTTTTATACCTCACTTATACCATACTATTTTATTATAATAAGTACTTAAAATCAACAACAACATTTGGTACAATTGTTCAAGAAGAGGTATATCAATATGACTAATTATAACGAACTTAATTTAATTTCAAAAACTTACTTTTTATCTGATCAATATGAAATTACAACTCTATCTAATGCATCAGCTTTGTTAAATGCTTACTTAGATGATATCTCATGGGTTGGTTTCTATTTATTTAAAAATAATCATTTAATTTTAGGTCCTTTTCAAGGTAGGGTAGCTTGTACTACTATCGAACTTGATAAAGGAGTATGTGGTAAGGCTGCAAGAGAACTTAAAACAGTAATTGTACCTAATGTACATGAATTTGAAGGGCATATTGCGTGCGACTCTAGATCAAACTCTGAGATTGTTCTTCCCATTATAATTAATAACAAATTATATGGTGTATTAGATATTGATTCTACTAGTTTTAATAGATTCAATGAAACAGACGAAAAAGAGTTATCAACATTCATTGATAACTTATCTCAAACATTAATTAAATACTTATAGTAGTTCTCTAAAAGAATATATAAATTTATCAGCTACGCTTGCTTTTGCGTCTCTTAAATGTGCACTTGATTCATCATCAACCGCAACAGTATAGAATCCACCTTCTTTAGCTGACTCTATAGCCCTAAGTACATCTTCAAATACTGCAATTTCACTAGGTTTAAGTCCTAGTTTTTTTGCTGCATGTAAATATATTTGTGGATTATTCTTTGTACCTTTAAATTCATTAACATCACAAATATAATCAAAATAATGATCAATTCCATTTCTTTTTAAACAAGGCATATAAAACTTATCATCGTTAGCTGTAGCGATTGCAAGTTTAACGCCTTTTTCTTTTAACTTAATGATATATTCTTTTGCGAAAGGCTTAAGATTAACATTATATGTATATTCATCAATAGCCATTTGATGCCACTCATTAATAATATCTTCTTTACTAGATTTAATACCACATTCATTAATGCAGTATAGTGCAGCTTTTTCTAAACCTAGTGGTGCAATCTTTTGTCCAAAGTTAGTTGGTACTTCCATTCCTCTTTTCTTAAAGAAATTTACATCTATCTCATGCCACATCATATTAGAATCAAAAAGTGTACCATCTAAATCAAAAATTATTCCTTTTACATTATCTAACATATTATACCTCACAAATTAATTGTTGATATTCTACACTATATCTAAATTTTTTTAAAGATTTTTCTTTGTTTTTTTGTAAATAAAACTAAAAAATTATTGACAAGTAAGTTTAAGTTAGTATATAATAATCAAGCGAGTAAAAAGCAGGGTTTATATTGCTTATAATTTATTGATCCTTATAAGGCACAAAGTAGTCTTACTGCTTATGATGAAATGGTTAGTAAACAATAGTTATAAGGTTAGATATAAATATAATTCTTTTTATTCCCCAATATAGACATATAGGAGGATTTTAGATTATGTCAAGATACACTGGACCAAGCTGGAAGATTTCAAGACGTGTTAACTACTCAATCTCTGGTACTGGTAAAGAACTTGCAAAGAGAGCTTATGCACCAGGACAACATGGTCAAAGCCAAGGTAAGTTAAAAGAATATGGTATTCAAAAGCAAGAAAAGCAAAGAGTTAGATTCACTTATGGCATGAGTGAAAAGCAATTCCGTAAGACTTTCGACGAGGCTTCTCGTATGAATGGTGTTACTGGTACTAACTTCATGAAGCTTCTTGAATGCAGATTAGATAACATCGTTTATCGTTTAGGATTTGCATCAACTCGTGCTCAAGCTAGACAATTAGTTAACCATGGTCACATCCTAGTTGATGGTAAGAAGGTTGACATTGCTTCTTACAGATTACATGCTGGTCAAACAATTGCAGTTAGCGCTAAAGCTAAAGACTTCAAGATTGTTAAGGCTGCATTAGAAGCTACAGTTTCAAGACCTGAATATGTTAGCTATGATGAAAATTCATTCACAGGTACTCTAGTTAGAATTCCTGAAAGAGATGAATTCTTAACTGACATCAACGACCTATTAATCGTTGAATACTACAACAGATAGTATGAAGAAAACTTCACAGAAATGTGGAGTTTTTTTATTTTCTCTTCTTCTCTTATAAATAGTATATATTCCCCAATCAAGACCATAAGAAAAAGATTAGCTTTTTACAGCTAATCTTATAATTCTACTATATTTAATTACTGCTAGTTTCTGATACAATACCTAAGATTCCACCAATTAGATAGAATAGGTTAGAACCAATAACACCAATTACAATCATAATGATATGTGGTTTTAATTCCTTAGTATCATTGTTAACAGCTTTTCTAGCCTTGCTAGCTAAAATGTAAACGATTAAGCAAATAACTGCATATACTAATAAGAATACTCCAACACCTTTTGTAAGTGCTTGATATTCTTCTAATGTATATGTTGGATAAGCATCTGGAACTGTCTCAATAGATCCTGCTCCTGCAATACAAATAACACCAAGTATTACCATTAAAACAATACCAATTGCATTAATAATATTACCAATTAAATATAAAATACTACTTCCTTGTTTCATGATTTAATCTCCTCCTATTTAATTCATTATATACCAACTATACAGATATTGCAAATATTACTCAAAATCATCTACACTTAGCTGTTTAAATCCGTTTCCTAATACTTCATTAGTTTCCCCAACTATCATAAATGCATTAGGATCTAATTGTTTTACCCATTCTTTAAGTTGAGTAATTTGAGTTTTCTTAACTACTGTTAGTAATATTTCTTTAGAATTATTAGTATACATTCCTTTACCATTAATCAATGTAACACCACGAGGTGAATTATTAACTAGGAAATGACCTATTTCTTCACCCTTTGTTGTAATAATATAACATAATTTAGATTTATTGAAACCAACAAGTAACATATCAGATACTTTAGTAACGATAAATATTACAAGTATTGCATATAAAAAGTTAGTAGGATTCTTAAACGTTAAAACACCAGCCAAGACAATAAAAGAATCACAGATACCATTCATTAGTGGTATTGAGAACTTTTTATTTGTCCATTCATATATAAATCTACCAATAAGTTCAGTACCACCTGATGATACTCTATATTTGCAATAGATACCTATGGATATACCTTGTAAAAAAGCACCAAATAGACAAGCAGTTAAGATATCAACATCAAAACTCCAATTAAACTTTTCGATTAAAATATCAAGTCCTGTTGTCATTAAAGATAATGTTGCAATTGTTAGTAAACAATTAATTGTAAATTTAAATCCTTCTTTGAAGAATGAGACAATAATAATAGGGGTATTAAGTAATAATAACCATATACCTACTCTTATTTGTGGTATAAAGTGATTAATTACTTGTGCAAGACCTGACATAGCTCCTGCAACTATATTATTAGGTTCAATGAAAAAGCAAAAGCCTAATGCATATATCATACTTGCAACAACCATCATTGTGTATCTAATTACTTCTTTTTTTATATTATGTTTCATGATAAACCTCAAAAAATTCACAAAGTAATTTTAACACTTTTGGCGAATAAAATATATAGAAAAATATCTCATTATATAATAAATGAGATATTATTCGGTTTATAAAATTTTAAAGCCATCAACTAAAGCGTACTTAGGTCCTTTATATCTACCTCTAGTAACTATACTCTTAGATAATTTAATAGATCTTAAAATATCACTCACCTTACCTGAAATGGATAAAGATGTATATGGAGTAGAATGTTTTGAATCTACATATTTAGCAAGTCTAATCTCTCCACCAATATAGTCATTAGCTAAATCTACTTGAAGACCAGAGAATGAAACGCATTCTAAATGTTTAGTGTTTTTAATATCTGATAATTTTAATGAACCAGATTTAACTTCTATTAAGGATAAATTACCTGTAGGCTTTTTACCTAAATATTGTGCAAATTGGTTACCACCAAATGTATTTACACATACACCATCTTTAATTACTTTAACTTTCGATAGGTTTAATCCATCCTCATCAAATAGATGAGAATATGCAGAACCTTTTAAGCTTCCACACATAGAAACATTTAATAAATCACCTTTTGCATCCTTTTGTACATTATCAGATACATTATAAAGATTAGCTTTAGAATAAATAGTTGCAAAATTTAAGTTATATGCAATTTCACTTACTAATTGTTCTATTTCTTCACTTCTTAATAGTATAGGGCAATCTAGTTTTTTATCAAGCTTTACAGCGTTAGCTCTATCTTTTACATCATTTAAAGACTCACAAATATCTTTATATAAACTTACCTCATCAAATAAAGATATATGGATTGCCTTATATAGTTCTACTGAATTACCTTTAGTATCTATATCATATGTTGGAATTAGTTCAATCATCGCATCATAGCTCACTTCTTTTTTATCCACATTTTGACTGTTTATAATATGAGTAATATTTTTATTAATGAATATTTCGCATGCATTAAATTGAGCCTTTGATTGGCTTGATGCCTTAACTACAACATTATAAATCATTGATCCTAATTCTTTAGGTGCATAATCTTTAAAGTTTGATGATAATACTCTATCAAGAGATTCATCTTTAGGTAATACATATTTTTGATTATTAATAATCTTTGCAGTAGCAACAGCATTACTAATCTTTTCTTCTATTTCTTCTAATGTATCATTTAAAGAAACAGAGAAGGCTGCACTTCCTCTAAAATTGTCATGGTCTACATATACATAAACCTTTTGCGTTTTAGTATCAGTACTTCTAACAGTTTCTAGTTTATCTTTAACGAAGAACAATTCATAACTTTCTTTAGATTTAGAAATAATCTTATAATCACTAATTTCTTTATTAGTTTTTAAAACTTTACAAATTTCTATCATTAGCTTAATTTCACCTTTGCTTTCAAATGTGGACCACCATCAGATACTCTTACCCATTCCTTATATCCTTTTCCACATGAACCTGATCCAATAATTTTAAATTCATCAGATACTGCAGAAATAGATTTTAATAAATCAGGTACAAATCCACTCATAACCACAGGACTAACCCAATTATCTGTTAATTTACCATCTACTATTTCAATACCATATTCACATACACATTGAATAGCCCAGTTCTTAGGATCTTCCATACCATTATTTGTTTCAAACAACATATATCCATGTTTAATACTTGAAATCATATCCTCTAGCTTATCTTTACCTTTTTCAAAATAAGTGTTAGTCATTCTTGTATAGGCTTTTCTATTATATTTTTCTCTTCTTGAGTTTCCGCTAGGTTTAACACCAAGTTCTTTAGCACTTGTAAAATCACAAATACCTGAAACTAGAATACCATCTTTAATGATTTGAGTATTTGTCGCAAGAACACCATCATCATCAAAGAAATAACTTGCAGCTGAAAGAATGTCTTTAGCTCCATCTCTCATATTACAAATAGGACTAGCTACATATTCTCCAACCATATATTTAGCTAAAGCTCTATCCTTAACAAATTGGTCCATTTCAACTCCATGACCAAATGCTTCATGAGCAATAAGACCTGTAATTGATGGGTCGGTAATAATATCGTATACTCCTGGTGTTATTGGCTTAGCTTTCGCAAGATGTTCTGACTTGTATACTAATTCACTAATCTTAGAAGGTAAATCATCGATAACATCTTTAATTAAATTAGAGTATGAACCAACACGTGATTGCACCATTTTACCATCATCTGACACATATACACCGACGATAATACCATTAACCCATGTAAAATGTTGTGTAAGTTGTCTCTTCTTTGAGATAAACATCTTTGATTCATCTCTTGTTGTAATATTAACAATAGCATTCACAAAATGTTTGTCACTATTTAAAGTATGTTCTACATTACTCTTACAAAAATTTAATAATTCTTCATTTGAATATTTATCAAAATCAGATTCTCTTTCAAAATCTTTAACTAATTCTTCTTCATCAAAAGTAATATTGCTGATTTCTTTATCCTTTAGTTCATCACTAACTTCAACGCTATCGATAATCTTTTTGGCAAATGTCTTTACATCATTATCAAAATTATCAAAAGAATACTCAAAAAATGCTCTACCATTACTTAGCTTTACTACAAATCCTTGTTGTTTATCAAAATCATTTTCACTAATACTAGATGACATCTTATTAACTTTTATAACTGTACCCTTTACATCATTTGCTAGTATAGATACATACTTATATGTTTTAGATAATTCATCAACTAAATCAATACATAATTGTTTGTTTGAATTTAAAAATTTAGAATTTATCATATTACGCCTTCTTTCATTTGTGTAATATTATATCACGAGATATTTTCGTTTTAAATCATAATGCATAAATCTTTTAATTTTTAAAATAAAATAAAAAGAATCCTACAAGTTTCCTTATAAGATTCCATTATATTTAAAAATTACTTAGGTTGCTTACCAATATAAGCTAAGATACCACCGTCAACATATAAAATGTGACCATTTACAAAGTTTGAAGCATCACTTGCAAGGAATACAGCTGGTCCTTGTAAATCTTCTGGAGTACCCCAACGAGCAGCTGGAGTCTTTGCAATAATGAATTGGTCAAATGGATGACGTGAACCATCTGGTTGAATCTCACGAAGAGGTGCAGTTTGAGGAGTTGCAATATAACCAGGTCCAATACCATTACATTGAATATTGTATTCACCATATTCTGAACAAATATTCTTAGTAAGCATCTTTAATCCACCCTTAGCAGCAGCATATGCAGATACTGTTTCTCTACCAAGTTCTGACATCATTGAACAAATGTTAATGATCTTACCATGACCTTTCTTAATCATACCAGGAATTACAGCCTTAGCCATAATGAATGGTCCGTTTAAGTCGATGTCGATAACCTTTCTGAAATCTGCAGCGCTCATTTCAATCATAGGAATACGCTTAATGATACCAGCGTTATTAACTAAGATATCAATAACTCCTACTTCCTTTTCAATCTTTGCAACAAGTTCATTTACTTGTTCTTCATTAGTTACGTCACAAACATAACCATGAGCCTTTATTCCAGCTTCTTCATAAGCCTTCATACCTTTAGCTACTAACTCTTCATTAATGTCATTGAATACGATTGTAGCACCGCAATTAGCATATGCAGAAGCAATCGCAAAACCAATACCATAAGAAGCACCAGTTACTAAGGCTACTTTACCTTTTAATGAAAAACTATTTAAATCTACCATTTTAATAATTCCTCCTATAGTTTTCTAACATATTAATTATAACATTTTAACACATTAATGTAAAACGATTTCTTTTGAATTTAGACATTAGAAAAAGGAACTAGAAATCAATCTAGTTCCTCCATTATTCAATCTATTCAAGTTCAAATGCACCTGTATATAATTGATAATATTTTCCTTTTTGTTCAATTAATTCATCATGGCTTCCACGTTCAATAATTACACCATGTTCTAATACCATAATAGCCTTAGAATTCTTAACTGTTGAAAGTCTGTGTGCAATTACGAATACTGTTCTACCATCCATTAACTTATCCATAGCACTAGTTACTAATGCTTCTGTACGAGTATCTATACTTGATGTAGCTTCATCAAGAATTAATACTGGAGGGTTAGTGATAGCTGCACGAGCAATTGCGATTAATTGACGTTGACCTTGAGAAAGCTCAGAACCATTTTCAGTAAGCATTGTGTCATAACCATTTGGTAAGTGCTTTACAAATTGATCAACATTTGCAAGACGAGCTGCTTCATAAACTTCTTCATCAGTTGCGTCTAATTTACCATATCTAATGTTATCCTTGATAGTACCAGTAAATAAGTTAGTATCTTGTAATACCATACCTAAAGCATGACGAAGGTCAGACTTCTTTATCTTATTAATGTTAATACCATCAAATCTAATCTTACCATCTTGAATATCATAGAATCTATTAATCAAGTTAGTAATAGTAGTCTTACCAGCACCTGTTGAACCTACGAATGCAATCTTTTGACCTGGTTTTGCAAATAATGATACATCGTGTAATACAATCTTATCGCTATAATAACCAAAGTCTACATCAAAGAATCTAACATCACCTTGAAGTTTAGTATAAGTTAAAGTTCCATCATGATGAGGATGTTTCCAAGCCCAAATACCAGTACGTTCTTTTACTTCTACTAATTCTCCATTAATTTCTTTAGCATTAACAAGTGTTACATAACCATCATCTGTTTCGCTCTTTTCATCAATAAGTTCAAAGATTCTTTCAGCTCCAGCTAAACCTAATACAATCATATTAAATTGGTTAGAAGCTTGAGAAACTTGGTTACAGAACATTCTATTATATGAAATATAAGCTACTAGTCCTACTACAGTAAATCCTAATACATTATTTAATGCAAGTAGTGAACCAACCATAATTGTTACACCATATGAGATATAACCTAAGTTGTTCATAATAGGCATTAAGATATTTGCAAAAATATTAGCTTTAGTTGAGGAATAACATAAGTCATCATTAATCTTATCAAATCCTTCGATAGCCTCAGCTTCATGATTAAATACTTTAACTACCTTAACACCTGATAACATTTCTTCAATATAACCATTTAGATTACCAACATCTATTTGTTGTTTAACGAATCCTTTACCACTCTTACCACCTAAGCTCTTTGTAACAAGAACCATTACTACAACCATAGCTACAATAACAATTGCAAGAATTACGTTAGATGCAATCATGAATATAAGTAGGAATATCATCATTAAACCAGATTGGATTAAAGAAGGTAATGATTGAGTAATAAGTTGACGCAAAGTATCTGTATCGTTTGTATAACGACTCATGATTTCTCCATGAGGATGTCTATCAAAATATACAATAGGTAAGCTTTGCATATGCTCAAACATTTCATCTCTTACCTTCTTTAATGTACCTTGACCAACAACAGCCATCAAACGAGCATTAATATAAGCAGTAATAACTCCAGCTACATAAATAATGATTAAAGGTAATACTTTAATAAACACGTATTTAGCAAGTGAACCATCAACATAGCCTTCAAAGAATGTCTTTACACCATGAGAATCAGTAGCAACAACTTTACTAGGGAAAGCTGCACCATAAACTGAAGCAAATGAAGTAACAGCCATACATAGGAATACTATAATAAGTTGGATCCAATAATGTTTAAATATGAATTTTAATAAACGTCCGAATGTTTTCATCGGATTTTTGGCTTTTTTACCGCCACGCATTTTATTATTTACACTAGGCATTATTCTCACCTACCCCTTTAACTTGAGTTTCATAGATTTCTCTATAAATCTCATTAGTTTTTACTAATTCATCATGTGTACCATAACCATTAATCTTACCATCATCAAGAACAATAATATGGTCACAATCTTGTACTGAAGAAACTCTTTGTGCAATTATAATCTTAGTTGTAGAAGGAATTTCTTCTCTAAATGCTTTTCTAATAAGCGCATCAGTCTTTGTATCTACAGCACTTGTTGAATCATCTAGGATTAAAATCTTAGGTTTCTTAACTAAAGCACGTGCAATACATAATCTTTGTCTTTGACCACCAGATACGTTTGTACCACCTTGGTCAATATGAGTATTATACTTGTCAGGAAATGTTTGAACGAATTCATCAGCTTGTGCAAGTTTTGCAGCATGAATTAATTCTTCATCAGTTGCATTCTTATTACCCCAACGAAGGTTATCTAATATAGTACCTGTAAATAATACGTTCTTTTGTAAAACTACTGAAACTTCATCTCTAAGTTTTACTACATCATAATCTTTTACATTAACACCACCAACAAGTAATTCACCACTTGTTACATCATATAAACGAGGTATTAGGTTAACAAAAGTTGATTTAGCTGATCCAGTTCCACCAATGATACCAACAGTTTCACCAGACTTGATAGTTAAATTAATATTTTCAAGATTTAACTTATTTATATCATGTGAATAAGAGAAATTAACATTCTTAAATTCAATAGTACCATCTTTAACTTCTTTAAGACCATTTTCATTTCTTTCAATCGCAGGATCTTCATTTAACACTTCTCTAATACGGAATGCAGATTCAGTAGCCATAGAAATCATAACAATAATGAATGAAATCATCATTAATGAACCTAAAATTTGCATTACGAAAGCAACTAGCGCAGTAATATCACCTGCAGACATTGATCCGTCATAGAATAGTTGTCCACCAATGATACAAATTAAGATAATACATGCATGTGTTGCAAATTGCATTAATGGGTTATTAAATGCAAGTACAGATTCAGCTTTTGTAGAATAGTAATAAACAGCTTCACTTGCACTATGGAATTTCTTGATTTCATAATCTTCATTTACAAATGACTTAACAGTTCTTTGTGATTGTGCATTTTCTTCTACTACAGTATTTAATTGGTCATAACGCTTAAACATAACCTTGAAATGCTTATTAGCACAATACATAATAATTCCAAGACCTATAACGATAAATGGAATAACTATTAAGAATGTATATGAGATTCTAGGGCTAATAATAAATGCCATTATAAATGAGAATATAAACATAGCAGGTGCACGGAATGTGATTCTTATAATCATCATGAATGCATTTTGTACATTGTTTACATCAGTTGTAGTACGAGTTATTAGGGAAGCAGTTGAGAACTTATCAATATTTTCAAATGAGAATGTTTGAACTTTATGATAAATTTGTTCACGTCCGTTTTTAGCAAATCCACAAGATGCTTTAGCAGCATAGTATCCTGCAAGTGCACCAGCAGCTAGAGCTACTACAGATGTTAAAATCATAATTAATGCAGCAATAGTTGCAGCCTGAGTTGCAGCTTTTTGAGGTTCGCTCGTTGCATGTTTAGCTAAAAATTGAAATATATAGATTTTAGTACCATGATCATTGTAAATTGGCGAATCTGTAGGATTGATAAAGTTAACAATGTCAGACATCATTAATGGAATCAATATTTCTAGGAATGATTCAATACAAACAGTAATAGGAGTTAGTATAGTTTCCTTCCAATATCCTTTTACAAAATTAATAAGATGTGCTTCCTTTTTTAATTTCATCTTACTTTTTTTGAAATTTCTTTTCTTTTCTTTTTCAACAGTTAAGATTTTCTTTTCTTCTTCTTTTAAGTAAGTATATTTACCCATATAAATTACCTCCTAGTCATTATTTATTTTAGAAATTATCTTATCTAATATTTCATTAAGATTAGATATCTCAACGTCGGTTAAAACTTCTTTAGTCTTTTGTTCATTCATCTCAAAAGATGATTGTAAAAGTTTTGCTTTCTCATAACCTAAGTTTGTTAGTTTAATAAGCTTTATACGCGAGTCCTTTTCACAAGATTCTCTTTTAACACACCCATTTTTCTCAAGGTTGTTAATCATAGAATTTAGTGAAGACTTTCTTACATGAAATACATTAACTAAATCAGTAAGATGTACATCAGACTTTTGTTCTAATAAATATAAAATAAATCTTCCTTGTTCACAAGTTAGACCATACTTTAAAGTATCAGAATCAACTTTTCTCTTATAAAGTCTATTAAGATATGCAATTTTACAACTTAAACTTTCATCATTTTTTGACATAATTTTTCCTCGATTGTTAGAAGCCTAACTATTCTAACACCAATTAAATTAATTATCAAGAAATTATAAAATAAAAGATAAATTGAAAACGCTTTATATCATTTTATAATAAACAAAGGATTAATAGAGTTTATGATCTACTAATCCTTCAATTTATTTTCCATTTACTTCATATGATCTATCAACAAAAGATGTATGTAATAATTCATGAGATTTTTCACTCAATGGACTAATTAAATAATTATCATATAATTCCTTAATATTAGGATTTTCATGACAATATCTAATTTTCATCTTTTCATCTGTTTCGTATAAAGTTTTATTTCTATTAAGTTTTGCTTCTTCCATAAGTGGTTTCTTTAATATTTTAATTTGTCCACCACCATTAGCACAACCGCCTTCACAAGCCATTACTTCAATAAAATCATAATGTCTTGTACCAGCACGTATTTCATCAATAACCTTTTTAGCCTCAGCCATTTTGTTACATACGCAAATACTCAAGTTATATTCGCCCATATCAACATTAGCTTCTTTTACGTAATCAAGACCTCTAACAGCCTCAAATTTAATAAAGTCTTTAGATTCGATATTCTTACCATTTATATAATAATAAAGTGTTCTAAGACAAGCCTCAGTTACTCCACCAGAATTACCGAAGATAAGTCCAGCTCCTGAACCTGTACCTAGAAATGAATCAAATTCTTTATCATCTAGATTAAGAAAATCAATATTATGTTTCTTAATCATATTTGCAAACTCATTAGTAGTAATAGATATATCACAATCTTTACCATTTAGTCCTAAAGAACGCATTCCAGCATTTAGTTCTTCTCTATCACATTCAAACTTTTTAGCTGTACATGGAGTTACAGATATAACTCTAATTTTTTCAGGATTCAATTTATTTTTAGCAGCAAAATATGTTTTCACACAAGTAGCTTGCATAGCTATAGGACTCTTGCATGTTGAAAGATTATCTAACATATCAGGATAGAACAATTCCGCAAACTTTACCCAGCCTGGACAACAAGATGTATACATAGGTAAGTTTTTCTTTTTCTTGATGCGTTCAAAAAACTCGGCTGCTTCTTCCATAATAGTTAAATCTGCACCCATTGAAACGTCAAGTACGTAATCTGCACCAAGGCTCTTTAATGCACTAACCATCTTTGACTCGACATTAGTGCCACTTGGCACACCAAAAGCATCACCTAGTGAAACACGAACAGCTGGTGCTGTCAAAAATACAGTTATAATATCTTTATTTGCAATAGCTTCTTCAACCAAATCAATATTAGAAACTTCAGTAATTGCATTGAAAGGGCATGCAATTCTACATTGACCACAATTAATACAAACACCATGGTCTCCATTTTTTGATAAATCATATAATGGATATACACCAGCTACATTAGTACAAGCTTTTATACATAATTTGCATTTTTTACATAATGCATCATTACAAGTAACTGACACATTATCCGCTTCAAGTGGAACGCGATGTTCTAAAGATGAAAACTTAGACATAATAACACCTCTAAACTAAAGATAAGACGTCATCTTCTGATTGACGAGGTACAGAAACTAACCTTTTTAAATGTAGTATTACATCCTCTTGGTGTGTAAAGTTAGAATATTCATGTGTCAATGTAACTGTAATCATCGCCCAATCACCAGATTTAAATTTAGCATTTATTTCATTAATTGTTTCAAATCCTAAAAAGCGTACATCATTAGCGCAACAAGTCATTATTTTTCTTCCAGGAAGGAATGTAGATAAATCATCAATTCCTTCTAATTCTTGTAAACATGCAAGGAAAGTAATTTCCTTGTTATAATATCTTTCATAATTATCAAATGCATCCATATAGAATGTAGGATATTCGCTTTCAAGTAAAGTGATAGAATCCTTAGATAAATCATAAGGTAAATCTTCAGCTAAAGTTTCACTTAATGCTCCATCCTTATTTTCAAATGCTATTTGTGCATTTGAATTAAAGGCTCTAACCATTCTTCTATAACTTGCAAGATCTTTAATTCCATCGCAACGATTAAATACAATTAAGTCTGCATCTTTACATACATTATTAAATATTTGTTTCATATTATTAAAATAAATATTAAATGTTGATGCATCAATTAAAGATATTACCTGACCAATTACATACTGATTAGGGAGTTCAATATTATCAAATGAGAAAAATGAATTAAATTCTATAACTACTCTAGCTGGTTCATACATATTATCCATTTGTTCAAAGAAGGATTTAGTAAGTTTTGATTCATCATGAACATATTCAACATCAACTAAATATTCATCTAAGAATTTTTGATCATATTCAATTTCTCCTTCTTCACATACTATTAGCAAGGTTTTACCTGCTTGCTTACCATAGTTAGAAGAAATTACATCTTTAATCAAGCTAGTTTTACCGCTTTCAAGAAAGCCATTTATAACAAATACTGGTACTTCAACCATATTAATACCTCAATTATTTTAATAATAATTCTTTAATTTCTTTTTTAGATAAATTAGCACCAATTACGCATAATTTACCTGTTGAAATAGCTGATGTTTCTCTTATTTCTACTTGTCCTGGTACTAAATCAAATTCATACCAAGTATCATTACCCTTAATAATTCCTTTAGCTCTTAAAATAGTACCATACTTATCAGTACTTGCAAGTATATCTAAAGATTCTTTTAATATATCCTTATCAAATACTTTAGCTGTTTCAAATCCATAAGAAGTAAATACATCATCAGCATCTAATTCACCTTCGTGGTGGTGATGGCATGAGCAGTTTGGATCATCACATTCTTCATCATCATGATGGTGGTGATGTTCATGCTCCTCGTGATGACAGCAGCATTCATCCTCATCGTCGTCTTCATCCTCGTGATGGCAGCAACATTCATGTTCATCTTCATCATGATGGTGATGATGATGTTCTTCATGGTCATGATCATCGTGATGGCAACAACAATCATCGTCATCGTCGTCTTCATCATCATGATGGTGGTGACAAGAGCACTCAGGATCATCACATTCCTCATCATTATGGTGATGGTGATGATGGTGGTGATGAGTCTTCATATTTTTAACTTCTTCTAGCAATTTAGCTTCAAAATCATCATCACTTGCTTCATACGCATCTAATAGTTTATCCTCACTTAATTCATCAACTGGAGTAGTTACTATAACTGCATGATCGTTAGCTTCTCTAATAATTTCTAAAGCTTCTTCTACTTTATCGTTTGATGCAATATCAGTTCTTGATAAAATAACTGTTTTTGCATGAGATAATTGATCAATATAGAATTCGCCAAAGTTTCTTAAATACATTTTTGCCTTAGTTACATCACACATACAAACTAATGCATTAATTTTAGAATCAGGTACTTTTGCATCTGTCACAGCTTTAACTATATCAGATAATTTACCAACACCTGATGGTTCAATAATAATTCTATCAGGATGATAATCATTTGCAAGTTTATTTAAAGCCTTCTCAAAATCACCTGATAATGAGCAGCAAATACATCCTTCATTTAATTCTGTAATATTAACATTAGCTTCTTTTAAGAAACTAGCGTCAACGCCAATTTCACCATATTCATTTTCAACTAATACTACTTTCTCATTAGTTAATTTTGTTTTTAATAACTTTTTAATAAGTGTTGTCTTACCAGCACCTAAAAATCCTGAAATAATATCAATTTTAATCATAATTGTTCCTTCTTTCCAAAGCGTTAATATTTTAACACCATTTATATCTTATTGCAAATCACTCGCAACTTCTAACACCATTTTATAATCAAGAGTTAGTTTATTAATTTTAAAGTAATTTTTAGATAGTCTCTTATATTCCTTAATCAATAATTTCTTATTTTCGACTCCTACATAATTAAACGTGTTAAATCCGTCATTAACATAGGAGTTTTTAGGTATATTAAATAGTGTATTATTAAATATAACAAAATCATAATTATCTTTATCAATGATTAAATTATGAAAACACGATTTCTTTTCGATAACGACTCTTTTTACACACTTAGGTATATTTATTTCTAGTACATTAGAATAATTTATGCATATAGCATCCACACATTTATTTTCTATAACATTAGGTACAATCGCATATAAATCTTCTTGAGTTTCATAATATGGTTTTGAGAATCTTAATTCATATTTCTTTTTATAAAGAGCAAACTGTAAATATATAGCATTTGAAAAATACTTTAAAGCTCTTTTAGATATTGAATAATTTAAGGCTAAATCTTTTAGTTCTTCTTTAGTTTTATCTTCATAAATAATAAGCAAATTGCCTAATGGATCAAATATTGCACCATCTTTTACTGTGTATTTACAATATGAAACGACATTATTCGCTTTTAAATTTAAGTTTGTAATAACTTTTATATTCTCGCCAATAATAAATGTATCACAAACAACCTCATCCTTAATGTCGATTACATCAATAACTTTTTTATCAATCATAACATTAGTATCCACAATAGTATTACTAAATGTTTTAATTATAGCGTTTCTCTTAAATAGATCATATTCAAATGTTTCATCATGCTTAATATATTCTAATTTCTTCTTTTGCATTCTTTTTGAACTATCAGAGCAAAATAATTCATATAAGTAATTCAATAAATTATACAAAATTAGAAGAATTAAAATTATATATAAAATAATCGTACTATTCATTTTCTCACCAATAATATTCTATATGAAATTCTTAATAAATTAAATAAACACTAATTAAAAAACGTAAAAAAAAAGAGTTTACACTCTTTCAATTAGATAAATACATATTAGAAAATTTAGCTTGGCAACTAC
>CAVGEZ010000032.1:0-19955 GCA_963628445.1 uncultured Eubacteriales bacterium | reverse complement strand
AATTATCATAGATGTTAAAATATTTTAAAAAACTGTTGACAACGATATCTAGTTTGTTATATACTAATAGAGTAAGTGAATAAGTGGAAAGAAGAGACACCCGTTTCTCGCCTGATTGATATTAGTTGATAGGCAAAATGTCACGATTATTAAATATTTTAAATTTAATTTTTGTTATGATTGTATGAGGGTGTTTATGCCCTCTTTTTTATTTGCAAATATCGTCGGAGGTGACTTAGTATTAACAAGCCAAACAAAAACAATGATGTAATCATGAATGAGGACATCAGATCAAAAGAAATGCTAGTTATTACAGAAGATGGCGAGAAACTTGGAATTTTATCTCGCAAGGATGCACTAGCAGAAGCTGAAAGTAGAAATCTAGACTTAGTTTTAGTTTCACCACAAGCTAAACCACAAGTTGCAAAAATTATGGATTATTCAAAATACCGTTTTGAGCAACAAAAGAAAGCTAGGGAACAACGTAAGAATCAACATGTTGTCCAAGTCCAAGAGATAAGAATGACACCAACAATTGGTGACAATGACTTGATCACTAAGGCAAACAAGGCTCGTAAAATTCTTGAAAAAGGTAATAAAATTAAGGTTTCTGTAAGATTCTATGGAAGACTTATTACTCGTCAAGATTTAGGAGTACAAGTTCTTGATAAGTTTATTGAAAACTTAAAAGATGTAGCTGAAGTTGAGACTCAAGCTAAGCAAGAAGGTAAGTTCTTATTTACTACACTTGCTCCAATAAAGAAGTAAAATATAAAAGGAGATTTATTAATATGCCAAAACAAAAAACACATTCTGGTTTAAAGAAGAGAATTAAAATTACTGGTACTGGTAAAGTAAAGCATCATCACGCTTACACTGGTCACTTAAAAACAAACAAGACTCATAAGCAAAACGTTGCTTTAGGTAAGTCTGCAATTGCTGAAGAAGTAGACTACAAGAGAATTAGACCATTAATTTCTAACATGTTATAATTCTTTAAATAGAATTATTTGATTTATTATTTAGGAGGACAAATATATGCCAAGAGTAAAAGGTGGATATACAACAAGAAGACGTAGAAAAGCAGTCTTAAAATTAGCTAAGGGTTATTATGGTTCAAAGCATGCTCTATATAGAACTGCTCATGAACAAGTTATGCGTTCATTAGCTTATTCATACAGAGACCGTAAGGTTAAAAAGAGAGAATTCCGTAAATTATGGATTCAACGTATCAATGCTGCAGCTAAATTAAACGGATTAAAGTACAATACTTTCATTTTCGGTTTAACTAATGCTGGTGTTGAAGTAAACAGAAAGATGCTTGCTGATTTAGCAGTAAATGATGCTCAAGCATTCACATCTCTATGTGACATTGCTAAAGCTAACCAAACTCCAAAGGCTAAGAAGAACGAAAATATCGTTATTCTTAACAAGGAAAGCAAGGCTCAAAGAGCTTTAAGAGCTGCTCAAGATGTAAAGAGCGTAAAGACTGTTGAAACTAAGGTTGAAGCAGAAGTTAAGGCTCCAAAGGCTCCAAAGGCAGCTAAGCCAGCTAAGAAGGCAGAAACTGTTGATCTTTCATCAAAGACAGTTGCTGAATTAAAGGAAATGGCTAAAGCTCAAGGTATCAAAGGTATTTCAGCTATGAAGAAAGCTGATTTAATCGAAGCTTTATCAAAGTAATATTTTAAGAGGACCTATATGGTCCTTTTTTTTATTATGATTTTTTAGTATAATACTTTTAGGTGATTATTTATGGAAATAAAGAAAGTTAGTCCTAAAACATTAAAATTACTTAAAGTATTATTATATGTGAATACATTTGTATTACTTGCACTTGGTTGTTATTACTTAATTTTTCATATAATTAATACTAATGAGAATAATATATTTGATAAATTTATATTTTTACCACTATTGCTTGCATTAATTGGAAGTGAAGTAATGCTTATGAGTTATGTATATAATAATTCAAGTTATAAGTCTAATAATTCTCAAGATAATGCAATGTTTAAGCTTGGAATTATAATTGAAATTATTGCAGTTATTACTATATTTATCCTATTATTTTTCAATCTTGTTATTAACAAATAATTGACAAAAAAGAGTATAAGTAATATACTTAAATTGCTAGGAAGATGCCCTGGAACCCTAAATCATTTTTTATGGGATTTGAGGTTTATATGTGTCGAATGCTCCACTTTTTGATTGGAGAATCCTAATTATAAACAAAAAGAGAGTCCCCTTTAGTAGCACTATTATGTTCTACATCGGACTTCCTGGCTTCTTTATTTAAAAAGCTCGTTCAAGGGCTTTTTTCTTTTTTGGTTGTAAATTAAAGTTAAATATAATATAATTTAAAAAGGTTTTTAAAACAAATATTTTAGAAAGTGATTATTAAAAAACATGGCTACATTTGAAAGTCTTAATTTAGATACAGAAATTTTACACGCATTAAATGATTTACAATTTTTAGATGCTACAGAAATTCAAGAAAAAGCTATTCCTATTATGTCAGAAGGAAAAGATATTATTGGTATAGCTCAAACAGGTACAGGAAAAACATTTGCTTATTCTATTCCTCTTTTAACTCGTATTACTCCTGAAAGATATACTCAAGGTTTAATTTTATGTCCTACAAGAGAACTTGGTATTCAAGTATCTGAGGAAATAAAGAAATTAATAAAACATAAACCATATATTAAGCTTGCAACTATTTATGGTGGTGCAAGTTATGATAAACAAATAAAGGAACTTAAAGCACATCCTCAAATTGTTGTTGGTACACCTGGTAGAATTATTGACCATATGAATAGAAAAACAGTAGATTTCACTCATCTTCATACGCTTATTTTAGATGAAGCTGATGAAATGCTAAATATGGGATTTAAGGAAGACTTAGAAACTATATTATCTACAACACCAAGTGATAGACAAACTGCCTTATTTTCAGCTACAATGCCTGATTTTATCAAGCATGTTGCATCTAACTATTTAAAAGATCCTTTAAAAATTGAAATTAAGAAGAAAACTTTAACTGTTGATAGAATTAAACAAGATTTATATTATTTAAAGAGAGAATCTAAAACAGATTTATTAATTAGATTACTTGATTTATATTCATTTAATAAGGTAATGGTATTCGTAAATACTAAGTCTAAGGTTGAAGAAATAGTTTCTACACTAAAGAAAAAAGGATATAAAGCAGAAGCCTTGCATGGTGATTTAAAACAAGTATCACGTGATAAAGTAATGAATGGATTTAAAGAAGGTATTTCTAATATCTTAGTATGTACTGACGTTGCTGCACGTGGCATTGATGTATCTGATCTTGAAGCTATTATTAATTATGATATTCCTCAAGAACAAGAACTATATGTTCACAGAATTGGTCGTACTGGTAGAGCTGGTAGAGAAGGTTTATCTATCACTTTAGCTAGTTATTCTGAAGAAAGAAAGATATTCTATATTGAACGCTATACTCGTTCAAAAATGAATATTTGTACTATTCCAAGTGTTGAGGAGATTAAGAAAGCTAAAATAGGTAAGTTTGTAAATTATGTTACAGCTCATTTAGAAGACCCTATTAGTGATTCTAATAAAGAATTGATAAATGAATTAAATGTTATAGGCGCATCAAGTGATTCACTATTAAATATTTTACTTAATTTATCTAACTTTACTATCTCTGAATATCCAGAAATTCATGTAAAGGAATTAAAACCAAGACGTGTTAAGAAGGATGAGAGAAGTAGTAAAGACAAGAAAGATCATAATTCTAGACAAAATATAAAACGTGATCCTAAGCAGTTAAAGAAGGATTTAAGAAAAGAAAAATATAGTGAACCTAAAGAATATCAACTAGTAAAACTATCAATTGGTAAAAAGCATAAGGTTAAAGTACAAGAATTAGTTATGTATTTATCTAAAGTTGGTGGAGTAAGAAAATCTAACATTGGTAATATTAAAATTAATGAAGATAATACTCTAGTTGAAATATCTAAGGGTGCAATACCATTTGTATTAAAACTTAATGGACAAAAGTACTTAGATACTGTTGTTAAAGTTTCTAAGGGTAAATAATATGAGAATTAATGCCGGAAGATATAAACACCATAATATTTACATGGCTAATTTAGAAACTACAAGAGAAACATCTGATAAGGTAAGACAAGCTATATTTAATTTGATAGGTCAATACTTTGAAGATATTACAGTATGTGATTTGTTTGCAGGAACTGGTGCTATGGGACTTGAGGCTATTTCTAGAGGTGCAACTAAGTGTTATTTTAATGACCTTAATAAGAAAGCGTGTGAAGTAGTAAATAAAAATATAAAACTTTTAAAAATAGAAGTACCTTATGTAGTTTATAACCTAGACTATTTAGAAGCTATTAAAAGAATACCTAATAATGAATTAGATATAATGTTTTTAGATCCTCCATATAAGATGAATAATACTAAAGAAATTATCGAATCAATAGATAAAGCAGGTATTATGAAACCTAATAGTTTAATTTCATTTGAAATGGCTAAAGAAACTCTAACTTCCGAAGTTGAGGGGTATACTATTTTAAAAGAAAAGATATATGGTATTAAAAAGGTTGTAATATATAAAAAGAGTGGAACTAGTTGTTAGTTCCACTTTTTAGATCTTGATATTTCATTTTATAAATCTTTTTTAATGAACTATAATAATGTTTTCTTAATTTGAAAGTTTGTTCACTATAGTTCTTAATAACTAATTTAGTATTATTTTTAGTTTCTTTATTTAAAAGATTTAATTCTTGTTTTAATTGTTTTTTATATAATTTTAATTCTTTATTAATATTATCAATATTTAAATTCAATTGTTTATTATCCAAATTATTTTTGCTGGTTAAATTTCTTTCATCAGCTCTTTTAATTTTAGGCATAATACTAATATCATAGCTTATATTTGCATTATCATTATTAACCTTATTTAGGTTCTTGTTTTTATTAGTCTCATAAGCTTTCTTATTATCAAATTTTGTATTCTCTAAATTTTTATTAGTTGTTTCTAAATTAGATTTATATAAATTATTTTGGATGTCGATTAATTCCTCACATGAATTAAATAAATCAAAGTAATGAGTTACCATTTTATCACTCTCGCTCTTTAATTTATTATAATCAATATTATATTGATCTTTTAAGTTTGCAAATTTCTTTTCATACTCATTAGTAATTTTTTCTTTTAAATCAATATGATTTTCTTTTGATTCAAATAAGTTTGTATTATACTTATCAGTAAGTTTTCTATTATTTGATTCATCTAAAGAGAATTGATTGTTGGCTTGAAGGACATCTAGTGTATAGTTTTTTTCGTTATATTCTTTAATTTTATTTAATGTATTATTAATTTTAACAAAATAATCTTTATTTATAAGATTTACTTTTAGAGAGAACTGTGCTAAATATTTGTTTATTTTCTTTTCAGCCTTATAATAATTTAAACTTTCATCAAGTTTTACAGAATGACTATCCAATTTTTTATATGTAGATATTAATTCAGACAATTTTTCTATATAGTTTTTTGAATAGATTGAATCTTTATCCTCAATTTGAGTTAATTTAGAAGTTTTACTTTCAAGCTCGTTCTTTAAGTCTATAAGTTTCTTAGAATCTTTTTCTTTTAAATCAATATAAGTATTTATTTTATTGTTATTAGATTTTATTTTATTTTTTAAATTATTAATCTTAGATTCATTATTTAAAATACTAGATTTTGCTTCCTTAACTTCAGATTGATTACTTAATTGCTTATTTAAAAGTGTTAAATCATTAATTTTAGTAAAATATTGATTATTAGTCTTATTTAATGATTTGATATTAATATCATATTCATTTATCTTTGAATTTAGACTTTCAATCTTTTGATTATATGTATAATTTAGGCTATCAACTAAACGTCTAGATAAATTTAGAGAATTGTAATAAATATATTGATTAACAATATTGGAAATATTAGAAGAATATCTGTCAATTAATTTATCTAATGTATTAGATGATAATTTAATAAATGATACTATATTTTCATTTTTTGAGTTTGTGAGTGAATTAGAACAAAATTTTGCAATAAGTCTGAGATAGTCTTGGAATATTTGAGTGAAGACTTGAGTCTCTTTGGTTATTAAGTTTAAAAACTGTGCTTTTTTGACTGTTTGTAAAATATAAGATTTTTTTGATATATCAATCTTAGTATTAACTTCATTGATTGTTTTTAAATTTGAATTTTTAGTATGATTATATTTAATAGAAGAAGAACACATGTTTTGGAATATCTTAATATATTCATCATTGTAACGGGTAAATTCTTTAATTAATTCTTTATATTTTTCAAGATGCAGATTTCTATTATTAGTAATATAAGTTAAATATAAATTATTAGAATCCTTATTAAATTTAATTTTTTCTTCATTTAAACTTGTTAAATGCTTATTTTTTTCTATTTCAAGTAAGGCAGTACTTTCATAATACCTTTTTGCGAACTTGTCTTTACGTTCGTTTGCCTCTAAATCTAATTTTAAGTTTTTTTGATTAAGACTAATTTCTTCATTTAAGGTATAACTTTTAAATGATTTTTCATTTATTAATTTTTGTTTTCGATTTGCAAATATATTAAAGTTTAAATTTTTATTTAATTTTAATATTTCAACACAAACTTTTTCTTTATTACTTTGAATAGTAAGTCTTGTTTCAAGTTCTTTATCATAAGATTTTTTTTCTTCTTCAGATTCTTTTAATTCATTTAAATATGGTTGTTTATCTTTCTTTTCTTTTAAATCCTCTAAACTAAAGTTATATTTTCTTTTAGCTTCTATTAAATCTCGCTCTAGTTTGTTTTTTGAAAGAAGTTTTAATTTTTCTTGATTTAATTTTAATATTTCAAGTTCACTAGACTTCTCAAAAATCTTTATTTTTTTAGCTTTAGCTTTTAATTCCAATTTCTTTTGATGTTTTTCTAATATGTTAAATGAGCTATATTCTCTCCTAAATTCCTCTAGAAGTAGATCATATTCATTCTTATAGATTGAAGTTTTGTTATGAATTTCTTCACTTTTTTCTTCAATTTTTCTATCAATGTATTTAATTTTATTAGTATAATTTCCATCTAATCTTAACAAACTATCCTTAGCTTCATTATTTATTTGTTTAATACGTTCTAAAGATTTATTTTCAAGTTCTTGAATCTTTTTTCTAAATTGATCTTTCTCTATTTCAGTTTGAAGGGAATTTTGTTCCTTTAGATTTTTAGTTTCTTGGTCTAAAGATCTAATTTTATCATTAAGTTCAACTTCTAGAGCAAGTATTTCTTGTCTTAATTTAGTTTTATTATTTTCTATATCAAGCTTTAAGGAATTTATTTCACTTAGTATTTCTTTATTTTGTTCTTGAAGATTATTTTCTAAACTTGTTGCTTCACTTTGAGCAGTATAACTTAATTTTGAAAGTTTAGAGTGTTCAGAAGTATAAGAAGAATCTGATTTATTATTAAATTCATTAATATATTTATTATAATTTTTATTTATTGGATCTATATTTGAATCAATTAATTCATTTAGCTCTTGAGTCTTATTTTCTAATTCATTTATGTTTTCTAAAATATTATTATTAAACTTTATAAGTTGTTCTTTTAAATCATCTTTAGTCTCATTATATTTATTAATTTCAGAGTTTAGTTTTTCACGTTCTATATCGTTCTTTGTTTCTAAATCTTTATCTAGTTGATTATTTTTATTTTTTAATTCTTCAAAAAGAAAAGAAGACGTTAAAGCGTAAGAAGATGCTTCCTTAAATAAATCATTATTTGAGGAGGAGATATAATTATTTAAATTTTGGTAATTTTTAGAAGCTTTTATAAAAAAATCATTGTATGAATTTAATAGTTCTAAAGTGATAGTATCACTATAAGCTTCTTTTCGTGACATATTTTCAATTTCAAAACCAAAATATTTAAGTATTTCAAGATAGCTCATTATTATACCTCCTTATAAACATTACAATAATTATATAATTTTATTTAAATCTAGTCAAAATATAAATCTTTATTAGATAAATTTTGAGTAAATTTGTCTATTTAAATCTATTAATATAATGAGGTGATTTTATGTATTATTATATTAAAGGTAAGATAACTTTAGTTTTATCAAAATATGTTGTACTTGATAATAATGGTGTTGGTTATTTAATTGTTGTGCCTAATCCTTTTAGCTTTATTAAGGGTGAGGAAGCGACAATCTATGTTTATCATTATTTAAGAGAAAATGAAGAATTATTTTATGGATTTAAAAGTGAGGATGAGAGATCTTTATTTTTAAAATTATTAGATGTAAATGGAATAGGTCCTAAATCTGCCTTATCAATTTTAGCGGGAGCTAGTGTTAAAGAGATAATGGATGCGATTGAAAGAGATGATCATATATATTTAAAGAAATTCCCTGGAATTGGAGCTAAAGCTAGTCAACAAATCATTCTTGATTTAAAGGGTAAACTTAAGTTTGATAAGAATTTAAATAAGAATTCAAGTAAACTTGATGATCTAACTGAGGCTTTAATATCTTTAGGGTATTCAAGAAAAGATTCAAGAAGAGTTTTAGAGTGTCAGGATTTAAGTATGTCTGAAGAGTCTGTACTTAAATCTTGTTTGGATATGTTAAATAAATAGGTGGTTCTATGAGTGATATACTTGATTTAAAAGAAACAAATGATGATAAGGATATGTCTATTAGACCTGTATTATTATGTGATTATATAGGACAAGAGAAGGCTAAAGAAATGATGACAATCTATATTAAAGCCGCTCTTATGCGTGATGAATCACTAGACCATGTACTTTTATATGGTCCTCCTGGTCTTGGTAAAACAACATTGGCTAATATAATTGCAAATGAATTACATGTAGGAATTAAAACAATATCTGCACCAACTATCGAAAAAACTGGTGATTTAGCTAATGTGTTAACTAAGCTTAATCCAGGGGATGTTTTATTTATTGATGAAATACATAGACTTCCTAAGATTGTTGAAGAAACATTGTATAGCGCAATGGAGGATTATAGATTAGATATTATTATAGGAAAAGATCAAACTAGTAAATCAATATCTATTAATTTGCCACCTTTTACTCTTGTTGGTGCTACAACAAGATATGGTGATTTATCTAGCCCTTTAAGAGATAGATTTGGTGTTGTACTTCGTCTTGAGTATTATACAAATGTTGAACTTGAAAATATTGTAAAAAGGTCTTGTTTAGTATATAATACTAAAGTTGATGATAAATCTTGCCAGGAACTTGCAAGACGTAGTAGAGGAACACCAAGAATAGCTAACCGCTTACTTAGACGTATTAGAGATTATGCACTTGTAAATGGTACAGGTGAAATAACACTTGAAATTACTAAAAAAGCATTATCACTTCTTGATGTTGATTCTAATGGACTTGATTTAACTGATATTAATTATTTAAAATGTTTAGTTTATCAGTTTAAAGGTGGTCCAGTTGGGATTGAGACTCTTGCACAAACAATTGGTGAGGTTAAGGAAACTATTGAAGATGTATATGAACCCTATTTACTTAAAGAAGGTTATATTAACCGTACTTTAAGAGGTAGAGTAGCAACAGATAAAGCTATACATCTTGTTAAGACTTTAGAAGGAAGTTAGATAAAATGATTACTTTAGATGATTTTGATTACTATTTACCAGAAGAATTAATTGCACAAACTCCTCTTATGCAAAGAGAAAATTGCAAACTTCTTGTGATGAATAAGAAAACTGGAGAATTAGAACATAAACATTTCTATGATATTATTGATTATTTACATGAAGGAGATGTTTTAGTTTTAAACAATTCAAAGGTTATTCCAGCTCGTCTTTTTGGTATTAAGGAAGAAACAAAGGCTCACATTGAACTTTTAATGTTAAAAGATTTAGGTAATGACGTATGGCAAACTTTAGTTAAACCAGCTCGTAGAGTTAAGGTAGGTACTATAGTTAGTTTTGGAGATGGTTTATTAAAAGCTGAATGTGTAGAAGAACATGAAGATGGTATTAGACATTTCAAAATGATCTATGAAGGTATTTTCTTAGAAATTTTAGATAAACTTGGTGAAACACCACTTCCACCATATATTCATGAAAAGTTAGAAGATCCTAATATGTATCAAACTGTTTATGCAAAAACTCCAGGTAGTGCAGCTGCACCTACTGCAGGACTTCATTTTACAAAAGAGTTGCTAAAGAAAATTGAAGATAAAGGAATACAAATTTGTTATGTAACATTACATGTTGGTCTTGGTACATTTAGACCAGTTCAAGAAGAGGATGTAACAAAGCATAAGATGCATTCTGAATATTATGAAATTTCTAAAGAAGTTTGTGAAATATTAAATAAAGCTAAAGCTGAAAAGAGAAGAATAATATCAGTTGGTACTACATCTACAAGAGTACTTGAGTCAGCTTATGATGATGGTTTTAAACCTAAGACAGCTTATACTAATATCTTTATCTACCCTGGTTATGAATGGAAGGCAGTAGATTCTCTTATCACTAATTTCCATTTACCTAAGTCTACTTTAGTTATGTTAGTATCTAGTTTATCAAGTAGAGAATATATATTAAATGCATATAAAACTGCAGTTGAAGAAAAATATCGTTTCTTTAGCTTTGGGGATGCAATGTTTATTTATTAGGAGTTAAATTATGTCAATTTGGAAAAGTTATCAAAATTATTTAAATGAATCAAACCCACGTGTGGTAATTGAAATGGAATCAGGTAAGACTATGACAGTGGAATTATTTGAAAGCTGTGCACCAATTACAGTAAAAAATTTTTTACATCTAGTTGATGAAAAGTTTTATGATGGTTTAATTTTCCATCGTGTTATCAAAGATTTTATGATTCAAGGTGGAGACCCTCTAGGTAATGGAATGGGTGGAAGTAAAGAGACTATTAAAGGAGAATTTCCTATTAATCACGTTAAAAATTATTTAGCTCATGAAAGAGGAGTTATTTCTATGGCAAGAACTAATGACCCTGATTCAGCTAGTAGTCAATTCTTTATTTGTCATGCGGATTGTAGCCATCTAAATGGTGCCTATGCCTCATTTGGTGTGTTAGTTGATGGATTTGATACATTAGATTCTATTGCAAATACAAAAACTGATGCATATGATATGCCACTTTCTCGTCAAGTAATAAAGAGTATAAGAAGAGCTTAAATATGAGTTTAACAATAAGAGAAATGAATGATATTGACCTAGATTATAAAGATCTAAAGAAATATCATGATACATTAAATAAAGACAGAGATTTAAAATTTACATTAACTAAGGATGATAAAGTTGTAGGATATATTTTAATTCATATTGTTACAACAATGAATGAATTTAAATTAGGTAGTATGATTTTAGATTTCGATAAGGAAGAAGCACTTGAGTTTGAAGAATTATTTAGAGATTTCTTGCATTCTCAAATAATCGATAACTCTATGCTTAAGATTACATGTTTAATTAAAAGTGAAAATAAACATATTTTATCATTATTAAAGAATTCAGGTTTTATTGTTGATGATAAGGTTAAAACTACTGATTCAATAGAAGCTTTAAAAATAACTAAACCTATATTCTTAGAAAGGGTTAAAAAATGAAACCTATTTGGTACGAATTAATGCATGAAGATAAATACACTCATGCGCGTTATGGTATTTTACATACTCCACATGGTGATTTTGAAACACCTATATTTATGCCTGTAGGTACTAAAGCTACAGTTAAAACACTATCTCCTAGTGAAATAGAAGATGTGTCTGATGGTCTTATTTTAGGTAATACATATCACTTATGGTTATCTCCAGGAGATGAACTTGTAGCGCGTGCTGGTGGTATTAGAGGTTTTATGAACTGGAATCATGCACTATTAACTGATAGTGGTGGATTTCAAGTTTTCTCTTTATCTAAAATTAGAAAAATTACTGAAGAAGGTGTTACATTTAGACACCACAAATCAGGTGAAAAGTTATTCTTAAGTCCTGAAAAGAGTATTAATATTCAAAATAATTTAGGCGCTGATATTATAATGTCTTTTGATGAATGTCCTCCATTTCATGCAAATCATGATTATATGAAGAAGTCAATTGAAAGAACTATTCGTTGGGCTAAAAGAGGAAAAGATGCGCACAAGAATCCTGAAACTCAAGCTTTATTTGGAATTGTTCAAGGTGGACCATTTGAAGATTTGCGTAAGTTCTGTTTTGAAGAACTTGATAAAATAGGATTTGATGGTTATTCAATTGGGGGACTTGCAGTAGGTGAATCAAAGAAAGAAATGTATGATATGTTAAATTATATCAAGACAATTCTTCCTAAAGATAAACCTAGATATTTAATGGGTGTTGGAAGTCCTGATGATTTAGTTGTTGGTTCTATGAATGGTGTTGATATGTTTGATTGTGTTGACCCTACGAGAATTGCTCGACATGGTACAGCATTAACACACGCTGGAAAACTTAGAATTAAGAACGCTAGCTATAAAGACGATTTCAATCCTCTTGATTCTAAATGTAATTGTTATGCATGTAAGAATTTTTCAAGAGCATACATTCATCATTTGATTAAAGAAGAAGAAATCTTTGGTGCAAGACTTCTTACAATTCATAATCTTTATTTCTTAAAGAGTCTGATGCATGATATTAGAGAAGCTATTAAGGATGACAGAATGAAAGAATTCCAAGAAGAATTTTTTAATTCATTTGGTTATACTAAACTTGAAGATATAATGTCTGGTAAGGTTGATAAGCCTACAATGAGACTTACTGATCAAATAAAGATTACAGGTGAAAATAAATAAAATTTTTATATTCGAGATGGTGTGAAAACCATCTTTTTTTAATTTTTTAGATGAAAAACAACAAAAATAGCTTTTATAAACTTCTTTTTAGTAAAGCACGCTTTACATTTATAATAAAATACTATATAATAACGCATAGTTTGAGGGACTAGTATGAAAGAAGTAACATATTATTTTGAAGATGAAATAAATGATGAGTTTTCAGGTATAACTCGAGAAAAAATTGTTGTAGATGAAAATTTTAAATATATTCATAATAATATATTTTGGCGTGTACTAGAATTTATAGTCCATAGAATTATTGTTACTCCAATAGCAGAAGGATATCGAAAGATTAAATTTCATAATAAACTTTATGGTAAAGAAAAACTTAAAGGCTTTAAAGGTAAATATATAATCTATGGTAATCATACACAAATACCCGGAGACGGATTTTTACCACCTATGTTTTTGTTTCCAAGAAAGCCATATTTTGTTGTAAATCCTGATAACATTGCGGCTAAAGGAACTAAAAACTTAATGATGATGTTAGGAGCTATCCCTACGCCTACAACATTAAAGGGTTTAAGACCTTTTGAAAATGCCTTAAAAGTACGTCTAGATAAAGGACATCCTATTGTGGTATACCCTGAGGCACATGTTTGGCCTTATTACACTAAAATAAGAAATTTTAAATCTACTAGCTTTAAATACGCAATTAAATTTGATGTACCAGTATTTTGTTTTACTAATGTTTATGTAAAACGCCGTCACTCAAAGAAAGCTAAAATGATTACCTATATCGATGGACCTTTCTATTACAATAAGAACTTATCTAATAAAGAGGCTCTAGTTGATTTAAGAAATAGAGTATATCAACAAATGTGCGAAAGAGCTAAAGAGTCAAATTACGAATATAAGTATCACTATATAAAGAAGGAGAATAAAGATGTATAATATAATGTTTTGTTGTAATGATAAAGTATTTAATTGTTTATTACTTACAACATTGTCTTATGTAAAACATAATACTAAGCCAGTTACATTCCATATTTTAACTATGGATTTAACTAACATAAAGCCAGATTATATTCCACTAACTAATGAACATAAAGATATACTAGAAAAAGTTTTAAAAAATAAAAATAGCGAATCTAAGGTTGTATTATACGATTGTACAGCTCGTTATTTAGAAGTATTAGGTAATTCTGATAATAATTTATCTAAATATACTCCATACACAATGTTAAGACTTCTTGCGACAGACTTTATTGATTTAGATAAAGTTTTATATATTGATACTGATGTAATGTTTAATAATCCAATTGATAAACTTATGAACATTGATTTAAAAGATTATGAATTTGCTGGAGTTAGAGATTATTTAGGTAGAGTATTTATTAACCATAATTATATTAATGCAGGTGTTCTATTACTTAATTTAAAACGTATTAGAGAGACTAAGTTGTTTGAAAAGTGCTTAGACGCACTTGCAAAAGAAACATATTCATTCCCTGACCAAACTGTATTAAATAAGTTTGCGTTAAAGAAAATGTTCTTACCAAATATATATAATATGCAGCATGGATTTAAGAAGAAATGTGTTATAAGACATTTCTGCAAGACAATACTTTGGCGTCCATTCTATGTTGTAAATATTAAACAAGATAATATTTCAAGAGTTCATAGAACTTTACATATACATGCATTTGATGATGTGTATGATGAATATCTAGACCTACTAGAAACCATTTAAGGAGAGATATTATGGGTAAAATGGCCGATTTATTCGATTCACTTATTGCGACTAGTCCAGAAGAATTAGCCAGTATTGAACGATTAGAAAAATTAGGAAAATATAACGAACATGCAACTGAACCTAATTATGATATGTGTGATGTTGTAGATAAAAACTTTAAATACCTTAACAAACCACTTCTTACAAGAATAAAATATTTCTTTATGCAAACATTTATTGTAAAGCCTTTTGAAAATAGAGAAGCTAAATTAATGGGCTATTCTGTAAAAGGAAGAGAAAACTTAAAAGGCATAAAAAGAGCTGTAGTTACATCTAATCACGTTCTTAAACTTGATTGTACTTTAAATAGAAGAGCTTTAAAAGGACATAAACTTTATATAACTGCTGCTGATTTCAATAACCACAAGGGCTTCCTTGGAGAAGTAATGAGATCATCAAGAATGATGCCAATGAGTAATGATAGACAAGGTATGTGTAATTTTATTAAAAGTGTTAATACACTTTTACAAAAAGGAAACAATTATGTACTTTTCTATCCTGAAAGAAGTGAGTGGTGGTGCTATAAAAAGCCAAGACCTTTAATGGATGGTGCATTCCATTTTGCGGCTAAGAATAATGTGCCTATCATTTGTAATTTTATTACATTTAAGGAAAATGGTAGAACTGATAAAAATGGCATTAAATTATACGATATGTGTGTAAATATTTTAAAGCCTATTTATCCAAAGCCTGAATTAAGCGTTAAAGAAAATGAAGTATATATGAAGGAACAAAATTTTAAACAATGGAGGGAATGTTATGAAAATTATTATAAGATTCCACTTGTTTTAAATCCTTTAGTAGAAGAAGAACTAAATGACTAATTTTTAGTCATTTTTTTCTTTTTTCGTTGTAAATATTGCCGTATATTTGTAAAATATAAGTACTATTTAAAAAAGTGGAGGTATATTATGCAAAATATTTCTATACTTGGTGCCGGTCATTGGGGACTTGCACTTGCAAGCGTACTAGCTTCTAATAAAAATAATGTGTTAGTTTATGCACGTGATATTAATAAAGTAAATGATTTAAATGATAATCATAAATCAATATATATTAAGGATTATACATTTAGTGATTTAATTAAAGCTACTAATGATTTAGAGGAGGCTATAAATTATTCAGATATTATTGTAATAGCCTTGCCTGTTGTATCAATTATTGATACATTAAAGCCTTATTTAAATAAATACAATAAGACTTATGTATTCACATCTAAGGGTTTATATAAGGGTGAAACAATGTCTAATTTATTTACATCAATAAATCCAAATTTAAAATTAGCTGTTCTTTCAGGCCCATCTTTTTCAAATGAAGTAATTGAAAAGAAGTTTACAGCTGTAACTATTGCATCAAAAAATATTGAAATCGCAAAAAAATTACAAACATTATTTTCAAATGAATATTTCCGTGTTTATACACTAGAAGATGTAATTGGTGTTGAAATATGCGGTGCAATTAAGAATGTTTTTGCAATCATCTGTGGTATGGTTGACGGAGCTAAAATGGGTTCTAATACTAAAAATGCAATGATAACTAGAGGTTTAGCAGAAATGAAGAGACTTATTAGTTATTATGGTGGAAAAATTGATACACTATATGGACTAGCAGGAATTGGTGATATCATGCTTACATGTAATTCACTAGAATCAAGAAATTATTCTTATGGTTATTCTTATGTAACAGGAGATAAATCAAGTGCAAGTGGAGTAGTTGAAGGATTAAATACTGTAAAAGAAATACATGCTCTATCTAATAAGATTAATATTGAAATGCCTATAACTAATGCTTTATATCAAGTATTATTTGAAGGAAAAGAAATTAAATCAACTGCAATAGAATTAATGACTAGAACTTTAAAAAATGAATAATAAATTTAATTTTTAAATTATTCGATATAAATGAATTAATTTATCAATTAAAATAAAGTATTTGAATTAAATATTATATTAATTAAATTATTAATTTTTGATTTATTTAAGTTATTTGTTTTTGCTTTTTTGTAAAATGCTTTCATTGAAAAATCATCTTGAATTGAAAATTAATTGTGCTAAAATAAAATAAACTTGTATAATAGCTTTAATTGGTAAGCGAGTCTCTACCCTGAAACCGTAAATTTTAGGACTACATGTTTAAATAAGAATTCTTTCTTTTTTAAACATACTTACCAGTTGACGGAGGTAAGCGTATGATGAAGACAGGAAACAAAAATAAAGGAGTACAACATTAAGTTTTTTAATGTTGTTTTTTTTCATCATTTACAAGTGTGAAAGGAAATAAAAAATATGAAATTTGATAATGTAAGACAAGGTTTAACTTACGATGACGTTTTATTAGTACCACAATATAGTGAAGTTGTTGGTATGCAAATTGATATTAAAACTCACTTAACTAAGAATATTGTACTTAATATTCCTATTGTTTCAGCTGCAATGGATACAGTTACAGAATATAAGATGGCTATTGCATTAGCACGTGAAGGTGGACTTGGATTTATTCATAAGAATATGTCTATTGAAGAACAAGCTCATCAAGTAGATTTAGTTAAGAAGAATGAATCTGGTATGATTACAAATCCAATTGTTTTAACTGCTAATCATACAGTAAAAGAAGCTTATGAATTAATGGAAACTTATAGAATTTCTGGCTTACCTGTTGTTGATGAGGAAAATGTATTACTTGGTATTATTACTAATAGAGATATGAAGTATCTTAAGATTGATGATACTTGTGTATCTACTGTTATGACAAAAATGCCACTAGTAACAGCTAAAGAAGGTATTACTCTAGAGGAAGCTAAAGCAATTCTTTGGAAGAATAGAATTGAAAAACTTCCTATCGTTGATGATAAAAATCATTTATGTGGATTAATTACTTCAAAAGATATTGATAATGCTAAACAATTCCCTAATGCTTGTAAGGACTCTAAGGGTAGACTTAGATGTGGTGCAGCAGTAGGTGTTGGAGCTGATACTCTAGACAGAGTTAAAGCGTTAGTTGAGGCTGGAGTAGATATTATTACTGTTGATTCAGCTCATGGTGATTCTTTAAATGTATTAAATGTTGTAAGAAAGATTAGAGAAGCTTATCCTAATCTAGACTTAGTTGCAGGAAACATTGTTACAGTTGAAGCTGCAAAGCATTTAATTGAAGCTGGTGTTGACTGCGTTAAGGTTGGTATTGGACCTGGTTCTATTTGTACTACAAGAATTATTGCTGGTGTAGGTGTACCACAAATTACAGCTGTTGGTGATGTATATGAATACTGTAAAGATAAGGGTATTTGTGTAATTGCAGATGGTGGTATTAAACAATCTGGTGATATTGTAAAAGCTTTAGCCGCAGGTGGAGACTGTGTAATGTTAGGTTCAATGCTTGCAGGATGTTCTGAAGCTCCAGGAGATGAAGTTATTTATTCTGGTAGAAAGTTCAAGGTATATGTAGGTATGGGATCTCTTGCAGCTATGAAGAGAGGTTCAGCTGATAGATACTTCCAAAGCAAGAATACTCAAGCTAAGAAGTTAGTACCAGAAGGTATTGAAGGTAGAGTTCCTTATAAGGGTGACTTAACTGATTCTATTTACCAATTATGTGGTGGTATTAGATCAGGTATGGGTTACTGCGGAGCTAAGGATATCCCTACATTAAAAGAAAAAGCTTGCTTCATCAGAATCACACCATCAGGATTAAAGGAATCTCATCCTCATGATGTTGATATTACAGTAGAAGCACCAAACTATTTTAAGGATTAATTATGGATTACGATAAGATTATTGTTTTAGATTTTGGTTCTCAATATAACCAACTTATTGCACGAAGAATAAGAGATAAACATGTATATTCTGTACTTTTACCTCATACAGTAACTGCAGAAGACATTAAAAAATTAGGCAATGTTAAAGGTATCATTTTCTCAGGTGGACCTAAGTCAGTATATGATGCTGACGCATTTGACTGTGATCATGAGATATTCAAACTTGGTATCCCAGTACTTGGAATTTGTTATGGTATGCAACTAATTTCAAAGATTTTCGGTGGTAAAATTGAAAAATCTCAAGTTAGAGAATATGGTTTAAGTGGCATTCATTTAGTTGAAAAGTCTGATTTGTTTAAAGGACTTCCAACTGAACAAAATGTATGGATGAGCCATGGTGATCACGTTAGTGAACTTCCTCGTGGATTCAAACTTATTTCTCGTTCGATTGCAAACGTAAATGCCGCTATTGAAAATACTCGTGATAAGATTTATGCTGTTCAATTCCATCCAGAGGTTAGAAATTCTGAGTACGGACTTGATATTCTTGCAAACTTTGTATTCACTATTTGTGGTGCAAAGGCTAATTGGTCAATGGCTAATTATATTGATGATCAAATCACAAAGATTAGAGAAACTGTTGGCGATAAGAAAGTATTATGTGGATTATCTGGTGGTGTAGACTCAACAGTAGTTGCATTATTACTTCATAAGGCTATTGGAAAACAATTGACTTGTATGTTTATTGATCACGGTCTACTTCGTAAGAATGAAGGACAATCTGTAATGGATAGTTTAAGATCATTTGATATGAATATTATCAAAATTGATGCGAAAGACCGTTTCTTAAGCAAGTTAAAAGACGTAGAAGAACCAGAACAAAAGAGAAAAATCATTGGTAATGAATTTATCTATTGTTTTGATGAAGAATCAAAGAAATTAGGAGAATTTGATTTTTTAGCCCAAGGTACACTATATACAGATGTAATTGAATCTGGTACTAATACAGCTCAAAAGATTAAATCACATCACAATGTTGGTGGATTGCCAAAGGATATGAAATTTAAACTTATTGAACCACTTAATGTCTTATTTAAGGATGAAGTAAGAGAATTAGGTCTTCAATTAGGACTTCCTTATAACATTGTATGGAGACAACCATTCCCAGGACCAGGTCTTGCAATAAGAATTATTGGTGCTGTTACAGAAGAAAAGTTAGAAATTGTAAGAGAAAGCGATGCAATTTTAAAAGAAGAAATTGCTCAAGCTCATCTTGATAAAGATATTTGGCAATACTTTACAGCTTTAACTAATATGAGAAGTGTTGGTGTTATGGGTGACGAAAGAACTTACTCATACGCTATTGCAATTCGTGCAGTTACTTCCATTGATGGTATGACAGCTGATTGGGCAAGAATACCTTATGATGTTTTAGCTAAAGTTTCAACTCGTATTGTAAACGAAGTTAAGGGTGTTAATAGAGTACTTTTAGATTGTACAAGTAAACCACCAGCAACAATTGAATTTGAATAAAATATTTAAGAGGAACTAGT
>CAVGEZ010000031.1:0-21733 GCA_963628445.1 uncultured Eubacteriales bacterium | reverse complement strand
ATGCATAACCAGTTTTATTAGAATCAGTATAATATGTATAGTCTATATCTTTGATGGTACCGATATAAGTAGGAGTATCAGTACCGTTTGCACCAATATCAATATATGAAAAATAAGCACCAACTGCACCAGGTGCAAAAATAGCATATTCATAATCATAGCTTGTTATCTCCAAGCCATAATAAAAACCATTCATATTTGATTGATACCCTATATATGTGCCGACAAATTCCACACTATCAAAATAAGAAGAATAATCGCCAGGATTGCTTCTATGTAATTTTGCTACAACCATAGCCATTGTATTGTTCTTATTATCCGGATTAACAACAACAAATTCAAATTTACCCATTTTTACCGGAGCAACCCAGATACAACTTGTTGGTAAAAGTAAATATCCATTTTTATTGCTATCAGTTCCGACATTTTCCGTACTATGCCAATTACCAACCCACGCGTCCTTTATATATGTCATTTTCGATACATCTTTACCAAGTGTTTCAGATGGATCATTTTTTTCAGTAAATTTGACAGCAAAATCTCCATACCTTTTACCGTTTGTAGCAGTTTTATTTAAGTAATCAAAAATCTTGCTATCTACTGTTTTAACTGAAGAAAGGTTATGAGGTTGGATGTTTGTTGAGTTATATTCTATATTTTTATTTGAAATATCATAAACTTTAAGTTCGCCAACATAATATCCAATATTATTACCACTAGAATCAGCTTTGATATAATTAGAATTTGGAATGTCTAATGTTTGAATAATTCCTGTCGACACATTCTTAACAGTTGCATTTTTGGTTTCATATTTATCCGTAGTAATTGTATCCGAACTCATTTTAAAAGGTATGGCAACACCTGTTTCTGAACTTTTTGGAGTCGGACTACTCATTACAGCTGTAGTGTCTTCTTTTAAATTTGCAGAAATTAAATCATTATAAAGCGAAAGAATATCAGAACTTGTACCATAACCAATATCTCCGCCACTCTGTTCCCATTGGATTCCACCGCTAGCATTATTATAATCTCCAACAATACCATATTTTGATATAGGATAAGTAGTACTTGTTGTACTAATATTAGTTACACCACTACCTAAAGTAAGATTAGAACTTGCTACACCTACTTGAGACAAATCAGAATTAACATATCCACATATATAACCTACTAATGTATTTTGGCTAGATTCTATTTTAGCATTCGCAATAGTAAAATTAGTAACTTTGCTTTCACTATCTTTAGAGTCATTAAATTTTTTTATAACACCAAATAACCCATTATAACTAGAAATTATTGTGTTTGATTCAGTATTATAAGTCTTCTTATCTTGATTTTGATTATGATTATTCAATACTTCTTGAGATGGTTTTATGTATGAAGAACTTGAAAATGATGTTGCAACAAAAAGATTATTGATGGTATGACCATTACCATTAAACGAACTAATAAAAGGATGATCATCAATACCAATGGCTGGAATTGGTGATGCACTATTTGATCCTATCTTTAACTGAGACATATCTATATCATTCTTTAATTCAAAATAATAAACCTTATCATCATATTTTCCTAAATCTTGAAGCCAAGCTAAATTATATAGATGTCTAGCATTTGATATTATAAATGGATCGCTTTCTGTACCTGTACCTGATTCGTAGTAAGTAGCGTTAGCCGCAAGTTTCCCATCTGATAAGTCTTGAGTAATACCGATAGTTGATACATACCACGCAAATACTGATGTAATAGTAGTTACAGCTACAGCTGTAAGAGGAATTAAGGATAATAAATTTTTATTTATTTTCATGACGCCCCTCCTACTCTAAATCAAACTTTAAATCTTCTGAGAAGTATACTTTATCATAAGTTTTACCAACGTTTGCTGAATTAAGTTTTTCAATATTATCTACACTATAATCAAATAATAAGTAAACTGTTTGTACTTTAGACTCAACCGTTGTATCAATTAAAGTAATTTTATTAATTTTATCAGTTCTTTCACTAATATAACCTATTTCTTTTGTATCAGTTTTATCATAAAACTGAGTTGTAGTAAAAGTTGAACCATTATCCGTTGTAGTAAGCAGTTGAAAAGTTGCTACATTAGATAAATAATTAGTGCCATATGTCTTACCGTGAGAATCTTCAGTCTTTGAAAGTGTAATTGCATTTGATATATCTGAATCATTATTTGCTAAAGTAAGTTTAAAATTAGTACTAGTAAGTGTTACTGCAAGCTTATAAATAACTAGATCATGTCCATTTGATTGATCATATGGGTCTAAAGTTGTTGAAGTTAAATCAACATCATCGCCTAATTGATATGATGTAACATTACCATTACTATCTTTATTAATTTTTGCTTTATAACGCTTTAATGTTCCACCAGTAACTTCTGCTTCTTTAGTTTTAACCTTAAGTCCATTTGCATTAGCTTCGTTATTGTTTACATACCAACCCATAACTGAGCTAATTAAGGCTACAGAGGTAAGCGACAATGTTAATATTGAATTTAATAATCTTAATTTTTTCATATCATTTACCTCCTTAAAGAAAATAAAAACCAGTTGCAAAAAAACTTGCAACTGGCTAACCATCCTATTTGGTCCCTATAGCTTTGCGTCACAAGATTACTCTTGCTTTGCCTGTATGTATTTTATATCATTTTTTAAGATTAATTTCAAGTACGTCACTTTAAATAAATAAAAATGGGTGAAAATCGAAGTTTTACAGTTTATATTCTATTTTAAATATGGCTTTAAATATTGTCCTGTATAAGATTTAGGACACTTTGCCACCTCTTCAGGTGTACCGCTAACTACTACATTACCACCTTGATCTCCACCTTCAGGGCCTAAATCAATAATATGATCTGCAAGCTTAATTACATCTAGATTGTGTTCAATAATTACAATAGATGCTCCTTCATCTCTTATCTTAAATATTACATTCATAAGCTTCTTTATATCTTCCGAATGAAGTCCTGTTGTAGGTTCGTCAAGTACATATAATGTTTTATCTGTAATACGTTTATGTAATTCAGTTGCTAGTTTAACTCTTTGAGCTTCTCCACCAGATAGTGTAGTTGATGATTGTCCTAGTTTTACATAACCTAAACCAACCTCTAAAAGAGTAGTTAATTTAGATTTAATCTTAGGTATATTTTCAAAGAACTTATAAGCTTCTTCTATTGTCATATCAAGTACATCAGATATAGTTTTACCCTTAAATTTAACCTCAAGCGTTTCTCTATTATATCTTAAGCCTTTACATTCTTCACATGGTACATATACATCAGGTAAGAATTGCATAGAGATTCTCTTTACACCATCTCCCCAACAAGCTTCACATCTTCCACCTTTTACATTGAAAGAAAATCTTCCTTTATCGTATCCTCTTACCTTTGCATCTTCAGTTTGTGCATATAAGTCTCTTATATCATCAAATACTCCTGTATAAGTGGCTGGATTACTTCTTGGAGTTCTACCTATTGGAGATTGTGATATTTGAATAACCTTATCAATATAATTTAGTCCTTCTATTCTTTCTACCTTACCAGCCTCAATTCCTTTAGCTTTATATAGTTTCTTATATAAATTCTTATATAATACCTCATTTACTAAGGTAGATTTACCAGAACCAGATACACCTGTTACAACTACTAATTCATTAAGTGGAATATCTACTGATATATTCTTTAAATTATGTTCGCTTGCGCCAACAATTTTTAAATATTTACCATTAGATTTTAATCTATGTTTTGGAAGCGCGATATATTCTTTACCACTTAAATATTTACCAGTTAAAGAATTAGGATTTGCCATAACCTCTTCTTTAGTACCACTTGCGACTATATATCCACCATTAACACCTGCTTTAGGTCCAATCTCAACTATATAGTCTGCTTCTTTCATTGTATCTAAATCATGTTCTACAACAATAAGCGTATTTCCTAAATCTCTTAAGCCTTTCATAGATTTAATTAATCTATCATTATCTCTTTGATGAAGTCCGATAGATGGCTCGTCTAAGACATACAATATACCTGTAAGTTTTGATCCTATTTGTGTTGCAAGTCTAATACGTTGAGCTTCTCCACCAGACAATGTTTCGCTAGATCTAGAAAGTTGTAAATATCCTAAACCCACATCTTGTAAGAAAGAAAGTCTATCTAATACTTCTTTAATCGCAAGGTGTGCAATTTCTGAGTGTTCCTTACTTAATTGAATATTTTCTAAATATTCTTTTAAGCCAGAAATAGGCATATTACATAAATCGTAGATTGATTTGTTATCAATTAAAACATTTAGTACTTCTTTGTTTAATCTTGCGCCATGGCACATAGTACACTCTGTTTCAACCATATATCCTTCAATCCATTCTCTAATCCAATCACTTTGAGTTTCTATGTGACGCCTAGTAAAGTTATTAATAATACCCTCATACTTTTTATGGTCATGTTTTACATTACCACTAGTAGTTGTAATATTAAAATCTATCTCATCAGGTGATTCATATAAGACTATATCTTGTTTATATGGCTCTAATTCCTTAAAAGGAACATCCATATCAATATTATAGTATTTACATACTGTTTCAAGCTCGTTATTTGCAATATTATCCTTATCTTGATTTTTAAGAGGTATTAATGCACCTTTTCTAATTGATTTATCAGGGTCTACTATTAGCTCTCTTGAAACTTCTAGTTTACAACCAAGTCCATTACAAGCTGGACATGCTCCAAGAGGTGAATTAAATGAGAATAATTGTGGCTCTAGTTTGGGTACACTATATCCACACTCTTTACAAGCGTAGTGTTCAGAAAAGAAAATCTCTTCGCCTGTATCTTCAACATAAACTTTCGCATAACCATCAGATGATGCACAAGCTAGTTCAAGAGCTTGGAATATTCTTGAATCAAGACCTTCTCTCATCTTAAAACGTTCAATAACGATATCAATATCATGTTTAGTATTCTTATTTAAATTAATCTCTTCATCTAAGTTCATTAAAGTCTTATCTACAAATGCACGAGAAAATCCATCTTTCAAGAATTTTGCAAATACATTCTTATGTTCTCCTCTGCGTGCTTTTACAACAGGAGATAAGATATAAACCTTCATGCCCTCATCAATCTTTAGAACTCTTGATACCATTTGATCAATTGTTTGAGCTAGAATTGGAATATGATGATTTGGGCAATAAGGTACACCAATACGTGCATATAGTACTCTAAAATAATCATATATTTCAGTTATTGTACCAACTGTAGAACGCGGATTTTTACTTGTAGTCTTTTGATCAATTGATATTGTAGGGGACAATCCTTCAATTGAATCTACATCAGCTTTATCACTAGAGCCTAAAAATTGTCTAGCGCTAGCTGACAATGATTCAATAAATCTTCTTTCACCCTCTCTGCATATTGTATCGAATGCAAGTGTAGATTTACCAGAACCAGATAGTCCTGTCATTACTATAAATTTATTCTTAGGTAACTCAAGATTAATATTCTTTAAGTTATTTTCTCTTGCACCTTTAATAATAATCTTATCCATATTTACTCCTCAATTTTAGAAATAAATTCCTCTTCATCCATAATATAAATACCAAGCTTTAAAGCTTTTTCATATTTACTTCCAGCGTCTTCTCCCTTAATTAAAATATCAGTCTTACTAGATACACTATCAACTGTTTTTCCACCAAGTGACTCAATTAGCTTTTTAGCCTCACTTCTACCATATTTAGAAAGAGTACCAGTAATTACTATCTTTTTACCAGTAAAGAACGATTCTTTAATCTCTTGTTTTTCTTCAACCATATTTAATCCTAAACTCTTAAGTTCATTGATTAAATCTATATTTGTTTGATTAGAAAAGTAATCTACAACGCTTTGCGCAATAATCTCTCCAATATCTTCGATATTAGATAATTCTTCTAAGCTTGCGTTCATTAAATTATCAATACTTAAATAATGATTTGCAAGTATTTTAGATACCTTTGCTCCTGAGTGTCTAATACCAAGTCCAAAGATAAGTTTATCTAAAGGGTTCTTTTTAGATTCTTCAATTGCGTTAAGCAGTTTTTCTACACTCTTCTTACCCATTCTATCTAGTAATACTAATTCATCGTATCTAGTGTCAAGTCTAAAAATATCTGCAATACTAGAAATAAATTTCTTTTCATATAATACTCTAATTAAAGAGTCACCTAATGTATCAATGTCATAAGCTGGCTTTGATGCAAAATGGATTAATGCATTTATCTTCTTTTCACTACAGTCCTTATTTAAGCAGTAATAGTCAGCTTCACCTTCTACACGTTCAAGCACACTTCCACAACCAGGACAAGTCTTGATAAACTCAATTCTTCTTGCATTAGGTAATCTATCACTAGTCTCTACTCTTACAACTTCAGGAATAACATCTCCTGCTTTACGAATAATAATAGAATCTCCTTCATGAATATCACGTTCTTTAATGAAATCTTCATTATGTAGAGTTGCGCGAGATATAACAGAACCTTGAACAAATACAGGCTTAAAGTTTGCAACAGGTGTAATGTTACCAGTTCTTCCTACTTGATAAGTAATACTTTCAAGTCTAGTCTTAACCTCTTCAGGTGGGAACTTATAAGCAATAGCCCACTTAGGGTATTTTGCAGTAACACCAAGTTCATCATGACTTGATAATTCATTTACTTTAAGTACAATACCATCAATATCATACGCTAAAGAATCTCTTATCTCTTTCATTTCATTAATATATTCATATACATCTTCAATAGTCATGCAATGACGTGAATTAGGATTAACCTTAAAACCTAACTCTTTCATTTTATTTAGTGCTTCTTCTTGAGTATCAACTACTATACCACTAGTTAAATAATATAAAAAACAATCTAGACCTCTTTTTGATACAACCTTAGGATCTAAAAGTTTAAGTGAACCACTAGCTGCATTTCTGCAGTTTGCAAATAATGGCTCCTCATTACTTTCACGCTCTAAATTAAGCCTAATAAGGCTTTTCTTAGGCATAAAGATTTCTCCTCTAACCTCTAAATCTAAATTTCCTTCTACTTTAAGTGGTATTGATTTAATAGTCTTTACATTACTTGTAACTAAATCTCCTACAAAACCATTCCCTCTAGTAGAAGCCTCAACTAAAAGTCCATTCTTATATACTAATGATACAGAAAGACCATCAATCTTAAGCTCACACATATAACTTGCATTAGGATATACACTTCTTACTCTATTATCAAATTCTTTTAATTCTTCAAAAGAGAATGCATCCTCAAGACTCATCATTTGTGTTTCATGAGTTACACTTTCAAATCCTGTAATAGCTTCTCCTCCGACATGAGCTGTAGGTGAATTAGGATCTTTATGTTCAGGATACTTCTCTTCAAGATTAGTTAATTCAACAAGTAATTTATCAAATTCAAAATCATCCATTGTTGGATTATCTAGTACATAATAATCATAATTAGCTTTATTTAATATGTTTACTAATTCTTTCATTCTTTCAATATCATTCATATAATATATCTCCTAAAAATTTAATTATATTTTACCATAATTTACAACTAACATAAAGTTTAGAAAATTTAGATTTAAAGAATACGAAAACAATTTTAATTCTAAAGAAATTTTAAAAAAATTAGAAAATGAATATCTTTAGCACTTTTAAAGCACAGCAAATGTTAAATTAGATTAAAGAGGTGATTAATATGGCAAAATTTAATGCTGCAAAAGACTATAGATTAATTAAAAACTTTGCAAAAGAATCTAAATCATACCAAAAAGTTAATAACACTAGTTTTAGTATGATATCGTTTTATGGAGAGGCACCTATCATAATCTGTTTTGAATTTAAATTAGGTAGGTGTATCTATATTTCCTACGAGGTACAATCAATTTACGATCAATATGCAAATAAAGATGTATATAAAACTTCAGAGGCTTTCGTTGACACTTTTATTAAAACATCAGGATGGTACAAGAAAAGAAAACTTAATGATACAATTTGGGTAGAATGTGATCTATCACAAAATTTTATCGAATCTGATGTTTCACAAGGCTTATTAGATTTCTCTGTATTTTGTAATACTATGAATAAGTTCTTTAATAAAAACTTAGATGAAGGTTTTAATGAAAAAGATATAAGAACATATTCTCATAATTTTTACAACAAGAGTATGAATTTTTTCAAAAAATTCGGTATAGGTTCAGTTGTAGTATTTGTTGTTGGATTTATTCTTGCGATCAACGCTGGAAATGTAGGCTTTCTAGGATTCTTAATGTTAATTGTAGGTCTTGTTGGCTCAGTTACATCTTTCTTAAAATTTAAAACCTATAAAAGATTAAAAGCCAAACTTAAAAGAGCATAATCTTTAATTAAAAGCACTGTTTATTTATTAAAGCAGTGCTTTTATTATGTGTAGCGTTTATCTTATAACTTTTCTAAATTAACTTAATCTCTAAGGATGTCTGTACTAACTAGCAATAGAGTCTTTTTATATTTATGGTAATCTATAAAGAATTCTTTGATATAATCTACTAGTTCCTATATCTCAATATTCTTCTTATTTGTGCTTAAACTTATCACTTTCATTTTATTTTTAACATCTAATCACGACCACTGCAAAACAAAAAATACTATTTTGAATTTTACTCCTTTAAATTTAATATTTTCTCTAAATAAGGTATAATACTTAAAAAGGTGTGATTTTATATGGTTAAAACATCATTACTAGTTAAAAAACTAGACTTAAGTAAAGATAATAATATAATATTTAAATCCCTTCATTTAGAACTTAAAATAGGTACTATTAATTTTATACTTAATGAAAAAGAATTAGTTAATACCTTCTTTAAATCTATTCTTAATTTAATTGATAGTACTAAGAAAGTATATCTATTTAATAATAAGATTGAAGATTCATTTGAAGAGATTGGATATTACCATGAGGATATAGATATCTATAAGGATTTAACAATAAAACAATTTTTCAAATTATCTAAATCTTATTATAAGAATAATTATGATACTCGTTTAGATAACTTAATTAATTTATTTCATATAAATATTAATGATAAAATAAATACTATTGATAAAGAAAAATATGAAATAATTAAATTAATAGATGCACTATATCACAATCCATCTCTTGTTGTCTTATATGAACCATATAAATATTTAAGTGATATTGAGAAAGACATATTAAATAATTATTTAATTGATTTAAAAAATCAGGGTACCACTATATTAATATATACTCAAAAAATAAATAACTTATTCTTTAAAGATAATAATTACTTTATCTTTAATAATTATAAATTAATTAATATTAAAGATTTAAAGAATAAAAAGTATATAGCTATATATAATGGTACATTAAATACTAAATTAAAAATAATATCAGTACTTCAAGATAATACTAATAAATTAAGCTTTACTGGACCTTTAGAGCCTCTTGTTAAAGATTTAATTGAATCAGATATTAGTTTAATTAATATAAAGGTGATTAATAATGAAAGTATTATTTAATGAAATATCAAGAATATTTAAAACCCATTATATAGGGCTTATTGTTATGTTAGTATTTACAATAATACTAATATCATCTTACAATATAGTTTATTTAAACAAAGATAATATATTAAATATTATATCTAATATAGATCAAAATATATTAAACATATTTGATATAAATAAAGAGTCTTTTGTAAATGTAGATGGTTATTACATCTTTTCAATTAAGATACTTGAGTTTGTTTTTGCACTATACTCTATTTTATTAGGCACAAATGTTGCCTCATATGATAAAGCGTTAAATACAAAAGACTACTTATATACTAAGCCATTAAAGAGAGATAGAATAATGAAAAATAGAATTATAGCTTCAAGTATAATACTATTTATTATGGCTCTTTTAGTGCTTATTATATCCTTAATAATATTTACTATATTTCATAAGCATTATGAATTATATATATTACTATTATCTAATATGTCTTTATTTATAATATCATTAATATTCTTAGGTATAGGATTAGTAGTAGGTGGATTATCTAATAAAGCTACCATATTAAAATCTATTAGTATAATAATAGTATTCATATTAATTCATGTATTAGATATTTATTTTAATTTAAAGGTATTATATTATTTAAATCCTTTTTCTTTCTTTAATACTAATCTAATATTAAATGGAGGAAGTTATCCTTATAGTGCTTTACTCATATCTTTATTCTATTTGGTCTTCTTTATCTCATTTGGAATAAATGTTTATAACTCTAATAATTCAGAAAACTAATAATAAAAGACATAAAGTATAATGTTTTGAAGCATTGCTTTATGTCTTTATTTATTTATATTAATTTACTTTAGTAATAGAAGGGTGATCTTTTAACATCTTCTTTATACCTGTAGGCACACTAAACGCAATAGTTGCAATATTACCTTTAATTTCTACTACTCTACCTTCACCATAAGTGTTATGTTTAATTACATCACCTACAGCTAAATCATTAGTATGTTTCTCTTCTTTTACTTCTTGTTTTTTCTCTACTTGTGTTGGAATTGTTGTTTTAACAATACCATCACGCTCAAGATTTTCAATACCCATTTCTCTTACAAAACGTGATATTAAATGAGCTTCTTTATGACCGAATAGGAATCTAGATACACTTGCAGTTAAGAATAAACGTTCTTTAGCACGAGTAATACCTACATAACAAATACGTCTTTCTTCTTCAAGTTCACTTGGATTTTCTGATACATTCTTGTTAGGAAATATTTCTTCTTCTAATGCAATCATGAATACAACAGGGAACTCAAGACCTTTAGCTTGATGATATGTCATTAACTTAATTCTATCAGTTAGAGGGTCTTTGTTATCCATATCTGTCATAAGAGTCATGTTTTGAAGCATAAATTCAAACATATCTTTTCTATTTAATTCAGGATAGTCGATTTCATATTGCTTAATATGGCTCTTTAATTCTAATACGTTATCAAGTCTATCTTCTCCATCTTCACCAGACTCTTTTAACATCTTACCATAACCAGTTTTTTCAAGTATTTGATTTATGATATCAATAGATTTATTCGTTGGATCAAATAGATATTCTTCAAGTTCTAAAATACAAAACTTAAAGTCAACTAAATTGTTATAACCATTTCCTGAACTTGAAATATAATTAATAGAATCAAATAATGATACATTATACATATTTTTGATTTCTTTTAATTTTTCAATCATTGCAGGACCTATTTTTCTCTTAGGTTCATTTACAATACGTTCAAATGAGAAGTCATCATTATGATTAATAATTAAACGTAAATATGCACAAATATCTTTTATTTCTTTTCTTTGAAAGAAAGAAATACCACCATATAACTCATAAGGAAGTGAGAACTTATTTAGAGTTTCTTCTAAAGATCTAGATAGATAGTTAGATCTATACATTATTGCAAAATCCTTATATCCGTATCCTTGTGTTCTTAATTCCTTAATCTTATTAACTATATAACGTTCCTCATCATAGTTAGAATCAGCTATATAATATTTAGGTTTAATATTTTCTTTATTAGATGTAAATAAGTTTTTAACAATACGAGATTTATTGTTTGAAATAACGTTATTTGCAATATGTAATATATTATTTGTAGAACGATAATTTTCTTCAAGTAATATTACTTTAGTATTCTTAAAGTCTTCTCTAAATTTACCAACATTTTCAACTCTAGCGCCTCTAAATGAATAAATAGATTGATCTTCATCACCTACGACAAAGACATTTTCATCTTGATTTGCAAGAAGCTTAATAAGTTCATATTGAGTATTATTAGTATCTTGGAATTCATCTACTAAAATATATTTAAACTTTTCTTGATACCTTAGTCTAACATCTAGGAACTCCTTTAAAATTCTTAAAGATACGCTAATTAAATCATCAAAATCAAGTAAATTTTGTTCAAGTAACTTCTTTTGATAAATATCTTTAATTTTTAAGTATAAGTTCATCTTAGAGAAATCTTTTGAATCAATAGATGTATAACCTAAATTCTTTTCTTCTGATATGTATTTTGCAAATTCCCTAGATTTAACATCTTTAGGATCATGTCCTAAATCTTTAATTATTTGTTTAATAATTTTATCTGATTCATCATCATCAATAATTTGGAATTCATTAGTGTATTCACTTAAATGACTAATCTCAAGACGTAAGAATCTAGCGCAAAATGAATGGAATGTAGATACCCACATATATTTAGTTTGAGTATTAACTAACGATGCAACTCTTTCCTTCATCTCACGTGCAGCTTTATTAGTAAAAGTTAAGGCTAAAATACTAGATGGATAAACATCTAAATCTAGTATTAAGTGAGCTATTCTTCTAGTTAAAACTCTTGTTTTACCAGAACCAGCTCCAGCCATTACCATTACAGGTCCTTCAGTTGTAAGGACTGCTTCTTTTTGAGATTCATTTAATCCATCAATGATATTACTCACCATTAATCACCAGCTTCTTCCATATATTCATCATATGTAGTAACTTTATCAAATACCTTATTACCATTATTATCAATAACAATAATTCTATTCGCAACAGTATTTAATAATTCAGCGTCATGGCTTGAGAATAAGATATTTCCCTTATATTGAACCATACCATCATTTAAAGCTGAAATAGACTCCAAATCAAGGTGGTTTGTAGGATCTTCAAAACATAGTACATTAGCTTGTTCTAACATGATTTTAGCTAAATTAGCACGAATCTTTTCTCCACCTGATAATACTGTTACGTTCTTTAAAGCCTCATCTCCAGTAAATAATACTCTACCTAACCAAGAACGTAGGAATGATTCTGTTTCATCTTCTGGTGAGAATTGTCTAAGCCATGTAATAAGATTTAGCTTTTTATCGGAAAATAATTCTTTATTATCTTGCATTAAATAACTTTGTTTTGTTGTAATACCCCATTTAAATGAACCTGAATCAGCTTCTTCTTTACCTGATAATATATTAAATAAAGTAGTTACAACTAGTGAGTTCTCACAAAGAAGTGCAATCTTATCATTCTTATTAACTGTAAATGATAAGTTTTCAAATACACCTTTCTTAGTAAGAGAATTAACATCTAAGATATCATTACCTACTTCTCTAAATTGCTTAAAGCCGATAAATGGATAACGACGAGTAGAAGGTTCTACTTGAGTTAAGTCTAGTTTATCAAGTAACTTTCTTCTTGATGTAGCTTGTTTAGCCTTTGACTTATTAGCTGAGAAACGTTGAATGAATTCTCTTAATTCTTTAGCCTTCTCTTCAGCTCTCTTATTTTGGTCTTTCTTTTGTTGTAATAATAATTGGCTTGATTCATACCAGAATTCATAGTTACCAACATACATTGATATCTTACCAAAGTCTACATCACAAATGTGAGTACATACGTTATTTAAGAAGTGTCTATCGTGAGATACAATAATTACTGTATTTTCAAAAGATGCAAGGAAGTTTTCTAACCATTCACAAGATTTATAATCTAGGTTGTTTGTAGGTTCGTCTAATAATAAGATATCAGGGTTACCAAATAAAGCTTGGGCAAGTAATACCTTAATCTTTAATTTAGCATCTAAATCTTTCATTAATGAATAATGGAATTCATCCTTAATACCTAAACCATTAAGAAGGCTTGCTGCATCACTTTCCGCATCCCATCCGTTCATTTCTGCAAATTCACCTTCAAGTTCAGCTGCCTTAATACCATCTTCTTCAGTAAAGTCTTCTTTAGCATACAATGCATCTTTTAAATCCATTACTTCAATTAATCTCTTATTTCCAAGAAGTACTGTACGAATTACAGTTTCTTCATCGAATTCATTTTGATTTTGTCTAAGTATAGACATTCTTTCCTTAGGGTCTCTTACAATATTACCACTAGTTGAATCAAGTTGATTAGATAATATCTTTAAAAAAGTAGATTTACCAGCACCATTTGCACCGATAATACCATAACAATTACCTTTCTCAAAATTTAAATTTACATGTTCAAATAATTTCTTAGTACCAAATTGCATACCAAGATCTACAACTTTTAACATAACTTACCTCCTATACATTTGAAAAAGCAGGTATTAGCCTGCTTATTAATTTTTATTTTGAAAAGCTTGTTTTTAAATCACAAGTTCTATTGAATACTAGCTTATCACTTGTTGAATCCTTATCAGTTGTATAATAACCAACACGTAAGAATTGATAGTGATCACCACTCTTTGTATCCTTTAGTGAAGCTTCTACATAACCCTCAATAATTTCGAGTGAATTTGGATTTAATCTATCCATAAAGTCTAAATCCTTATTCTCTTCTGTTTCTTCAACAAGTAAATTACCAAATAATCTAAATTCAGCTTTTAACGCAGTAGTAGCTTCTACATAATTAATTGTACCATTTGGCTTTCTTGCGTCAAATCCTGAACCAGATTTTGTAGCCTCATCATAAGTACAAAGAATCTCTTCAATGTTACCTTCGCTATCATATACTACATCATTACACTTAATGAAGTATGCAAACATTAAACGTACTTCTTCATTTAATGCAAGACGTTTCCATTTCTTGTTAGGTTTTTCTAAAATGAAGTCATCTCTGTCAATTAATAAATGACGAGAGAATGCAACCTTACGAGTTCCTAGAGCCTCATTTTCCATATTGTTTGGAGCATCTAGCCATTCAACTTTACCTTCAGGATAATTTGTAATAGTTACCTTTAATGGATGTAAAATAGCACTTGGTCTTGAAGCCTTAAGTTTTAAATCATCACGAACAAAGTTATCTAGTACTGAGCTATCAACTGATGAATTAATACGTGATAATCCTGTTGAAATGATAAAGTTCTTAATTGCATCAGCTGTAACACCTTTTCTTCTGTAAGCTACTAGAGTAGGCATACGGCAATCGTCATAACCTGATACCTTCTTTGAATCTACTAAAGCGCGTAAATAACGTTTAGAAAGAACTGTGTTTGTAATGTTTAATCTACCAAATTCATATTGATGAGGATGAGAATCTACATCACAGTGTTCAACAACCCAGTCATATAAAGGTCTGTGGTTATCATATTCAATTGAACATAATGAATGAGTGATTCCTTCGTATGCATCTTGAAGAGGGTGTGCAAAGTCATACATTGGATAAATGCACCACTTATCACCTTGTCTATGGTGTTCCATATGATTGATTCTATAGATGACAGGGTCTCTCATATTAACGTTAGGGCTCTTCATATCAATTTTAGCTCTAAGTGTTTTTTCACCATCTTTATATTTACCAGCCTTCATTTCTTCGAAAAGTTTTAAATTTTCTTCAATGCTTCTGTTTCTATAAGGAGATTCAATACCATCACCTTGGTTTGTATCACGCATAGCTGCAATTTCTTCTTGAGTAGAATCATCAACATAAGCTAAACCTTTTTTAATAAGCTTAACTGCTTCTTCATATTGTCTATCAAAATAGTCAGATCCGTATAGCACCTTAGCTGGTGTATAACCTAACCACTTTAAATCTTCAATAATTGCATCCACGAATTCGCTTTTTTCCTTAGATGGATTAGTATCATCAAAACGAAGATTAGTCTTACCACCAAAAGCTAGAGCTGTTTCAAAGTCAACAATAATAGCTCTTGCATGACCAATATGTAAATATGCATTTGGTTCAGGAGGGAAACGAGTGATAATTTCTTTTACTCTTCCACTTTCTAAATCTTCTTTCATTATTGTTTTAATAAAGTTAGAATTTTCTTCCATATTTCTCATGTTAATAAGTGTGATACTTATTAATCTCCTTCCTCATAAAATTTATTTTTTATTATATCATTTTTTTTGAAAGTTTAAAAGATAAATACCCTATTTATTATTTTCTAAAACGCTTACTAATTCTAATGATGCGTCAGCGTTTAAACTTAAATCATCTAAAGTATTATTTTTTTGATATCTATAATAACCTGCAGCAGCTATCATTACTGCATTATCAGTACAATATTTAATAGATGGTATACAAATCTCTAAATTTTTATTTGTATTTTCTCTATTTAATTTTTCTTTTAAGCCTTTGTTTGCAGAAACTCCTCCCGCAACAATTAATTGCTTAACATTGTATTCCCTGCAAGCTTTTAAAGCTTTCTCACATAAAACATCAGTTACAGCTTCTTGGAATGATGCACATAGATTATTTACATCAATTTTCTCTCCTCTTTGTTCGTAATTATGATTTAAATTAATTACCGCTGATTTTAATCCTGAGAATGAAAAATTATAATTGTCATTTCCAAGTGTTACACGAGGTAAATGATATGTATCAGTACCCAAATGAGCTAGTTTATCAACAATAGGTCCACCAGGATATCCTATTCCTACAACTCTTGCAACTTTATCATAAGCCTCACCTACAGCGTCATCTAGTGTTTCGCCAATAAGTTCAAATGAGAAATGTTCTTTCATATAAATTAATTCAGTGTTTCCACCTGACACAAGAAGTGCAATAGATGGGAATTTCATATCGTGTTCAATTGCGTTTGCATATATATGACCAGCTAAATGGTTTATACCAATAAGTGGTTTATTATACATAAGCGCAAATGTTTTAGCTGCATTTACACCAACAAGTAAAGAACCGATAAGACCAGGTCCTTCAGTAACTGCAACTAAATCAATATCTTCAGGCTTTAAATTAGCTTTCTTAAAAGCTTCTTCAAAACACATAGATACATTATATACATGTTCACGTGAAGCAATTTCAGGTACTACACCACCGAACTTAGTATGAATATCAATCTGAGATAATACTACATTTGAAAGTACTTCTTTTCCATCTTTAACAATCGCACAAGCTGTTTCATCACAACTTGATTCTACACCTAATACTATCATATTAAAGCTCCTTTATTAAAACATAAGCATCATTATTCTTATAATAATTCTTTCTTATGTGATCTTTTTTAAAGCCATTTTTCAAATACATTGAAATAGCTTTAACATTTATTTCATTTACTTCTAAATAAATAGATTTACTTTTTTTCTCTATAGCTTTATCTATAACATTTAAAAGTAATTTAGTGCCTATTCCATTTCCTTGATAAGCACCATCTACAACAAAGTTTAAAATTTCTGAGTATTCATCAATTGTAGAAGATATATAACCTACAATATTGTTATCCTCTTCTGCAACTAAATAGTAAGAATACTCACTATCTAATGCAAGAACGAAGTGATCACGACCCAAACTTGAATCTAAATGATTTTCTTCAAGCTTAAGTACACTATCAATATCTTCTTGCCTCATTTGCCTAATTTTCATTTTTAGCGTTTCTTTCTGCTTCAGTTTCTCTTAAATAATTAGGATTTAAGCTATGTGGGTTTTCGTGTCTTGTACTATAAGCTATAGCTTTAATCGGATCAACTTTATAATTTGATTCATCAACTATTGTATCATAACTTTCCTTCATTACTTCTTCTTTAGCTCGCATTGCCTCTGATAATACAAGATTACCATCTTCATATATAGCAGAAAACGCATTACCTCTTCTTGCATCTATCATCGCAAGTACTTTACCAGACTCACCTGATGAAATAAGTTTTAATGTAGAAATTTCGTATAGTGGGATATTTTTAAATGAGCTAAGCATTTTTGCAACTGTTACAGCCATTCTTACACCAGTATATGAACCAGGTCCAATTCCACAAACAATTTTGTCTAAATTATCTACTGTTATATTTTCTTCTTCTAACATTTTTTCAATTAAAGAAACAATATTTTTTGCATGATCGTTTTGACCTTTAGTATATATTTCTTTAACTACTTTATCATCTTTAACAAGTGCATGGTATAATACCTTAGTTGCACTATCAATAATTAATGTATACATTCTATTTCACCTAACAATTCTTTATATCTAGAACCTTTTGCAACAAATGAGAATTCTCTTTTAGTTTCATCTATTCTTTTAATAGTTATCTTTAAATAATCTTCTGGAAGTAAATCGCTAACTTGATAAGGCCATTCAACAATACAAATACCATCTGATTCAAAGTATTCATATAAATCAAAATCATTACCTAGTCCATCAAGTCTATATAAATCCATATGATATAATTTATATTTTCCACTATAAGCTTTTACGATTGTAAATGTTGGAGAATTAATAACTCTCTTAATTTCTAAGGCTTCACCAATTCCTTTAGTAAATGTAGTTTTCCCAGCTGATAAATCACCATCTAGTAAAATTACATCAGAAGGCTTTAAAAAAGAGCCTATCTTCTTACCTAATTCAATTGTTTCTAAAGCATTATTTGTAATAATATTCATAATAAATCACCATTTAATAATTATACTCTACTTTAAATAATTATGCAAAAAGTATTGATTTTCTTATATATTTTAATTTTTTATGAATAATTATCAAAAATCTTATTAATTATTTATATAAAACGATTTCATTTAAAATTTAATCCAAAATTATTGTTTATTATTAATAAATTATATAAAATGTAATTGTCTTGTACAAAAGAAAGGATTTATATTATGTTAAAAACAGATTATGCAAAAAGAGTTTATGAAAAACTATGTGTTGAAAACAAGGGTGAAACTGAATACCTTAATGCAGCACTTGAAATTCTAGAATCAATCGAGAATTTCGTTTCTACAAAACCTGAATATGAGAAGACTAAATTATTAGAGCGTTTTGTAGAACCTGAAAGAGGCGTTGAATTCAAAGTTGTATGGCAAGATGATAAAGGTGAGTGGCAAGTTAACAAGGGATATAGATATCAATTCAATTCTGCAATCGGACCTTATAAGGGTGGACTTAGATTCCATCCATCTGTAACTAGATCAATTATTAAGTTCTTAGGACTTGAACAAGTACTTAAGAATAGCTTAACTGGACTTCCTATGGGTGGTGGAAAAGGTGGTTCTGATTTTGACCCTAAGGGTAAATCAGATAATGAAATTATGCACTTCTGCCAATCATTCATGACTGAATTATATCGTCATATTGGACCAGATACTGACGTACCAGCTGGAGACATTGGTGTTGGTGGTAGAGAAATTGGTTACTTATATGGTACTTATAAGAGAATTAGAGATGAGCACACAGGTGTATTAACTGGTAAAGGGTTAACATTTGGAGGTTCTTTAGTTAGAACTGAAGCTACAGGATATGGTTTATGTTACTTTACTAGCGAAGCCTTAAGAACTTTAAAAAACACTGATTTTAAGGGTAAAACAGTTGTAATTTCAGGTTCTGGTAACGTTGCAATCTTTGCATGTGAAAAAGCACAAAGTCTAGGTGCTAATGTTGTAGCTTTATCTGATTCAAATGGATATGTTTATGATCCAAACGGAATTAACTTAGATGTTGTAAAAGATATTAAGTTAGTTAAGAGAGGTAGAATCAAAGAATATGTTGAACACGTTAAAGGTGCAACATATACTGAAGGATGCAAGGGCATTTGGTCTATTAAGTGTGACATCGCACTTCCATGTGCTACTCAAGGTGAACTTGATTTAGATGCAGCTAAAACACTTGTTAAAAACGGTTGTATATGTGTTTGTGAAGGTGCTAATATGCCATGTAGTCTTGATGCTGAACATTACTTCATTGATAATAAAGTTGTATTTGGTCCAGCTAAGGCTGCAAACGCAGGTGGTGTTGCAACATCAGGTCTTGAAATGTGCCAAAATTCAATAAGATTATCTTGGACATTTGAAGAAGTTGATGAAAAGCTTCATCAAATTATGGTAAATATCTTTAAGAATGCTTATGCAAAAGCAGTTGAAAGTGGTAATAAGTTTGATCTATTAACTGGTGCAAATGTAGCTGGATTTGAAAAAGTTGCAGATGCAATGATGGCTCAAGGATTATAAAAAAAATTAAGAGTTGTGATTTTAAATTTCACAACTCTTTTATTTTACTTTCTATATTTAATTGTATTAGTTACAGGATCCATAGATTCAATGATTTCAAGGCTATCTACATCATAACCTTTTTCTCTTAATAAATCTCCACCATGTTGATATCCCTTTTCAATTGCAATACCAATACCAACAACTGTTGAACCAGCTTGATTACATAAATCAATTAATCCTTCAATTGCAGAACCTGTTGCAAGGAAATCATCTAAAATTAAAACTCTATCTTCTTTAGTTAAATATGCTTTTTCAATTGAAATAGATACATCTTCATTTTTTGTATATGAATGAATCTTTGTAGTATATGATTCTTCTTGATTGCTTGATTTACCTTTTTTAGCATATACTGCAGGACATGCAAATCTATAAGCTGCAAGTGTTGCAAGAGCTATACCACTAGCCTCAATTGTAACAATCTTTGTGATACCTTTTTTATTAAAGTGATCATACCATAACAAAGTCATCTTATCTAATAACTCTGGGTCTAATTGATGATTTAAAAAAGAATTTACTTTTAAAATATCACCATTTAATATCTTTCCTCTTTTATTAATTTCTTCTTCTAGCCATTTCATTTCAAATACCTCGCCATATTTTTAGTATATCAAATCATTTAATTAATAGATAGCACTTTTTTAATAATAACGCTTTATATCGAAATTTTATTACTAATTTCAAATAGTTTGCCATTTCAACGCAAAAAAAATAGTGTATTTCTACACTACTCTATCAAACTTAAATGGTGGTCCAGGCGGGGGTCGAACCCGCGACACCAGGATTTTCAGTCCTGTGCTCTACCTACTGAGCTACCGAACCAAGATTGGCGGTTCGAACGGGGATCGAACCCGTGATCTCCTGCGTGACAGGCAAGCATGTTAACCGCTACACCACCGAACCGTCTTGGTTGCGGAGAAAGGATTTGAACCAATGACCTCCGGGTTATGAGCCCGGCGAGCTACCAGACTGCTCCACTCCGCGATATTTAAGTTTATGATTAAAATAAAATGGTTTATTTCAAAACCATGAATGGCGGAGAAAGAGGGATTTGAACCCCCGCGGGACTTTCATCCCCTGTCGGTTTTCAAGACCGATCCCTTCAGCCACTTGGGTATTTCTCCAGCTGCAAATTATAATTTATAGAAAGTGGTGGACCCAGCAGGACTCGAACCTGCGACCGACCGGTTATGAGCCGGGAGCTCTGACCAACTGAGCTATGGGTCCATAGCTTAATGGTAGCGGCGGAGGGATTCGAACCCCCGACCTAGCGGGTATGAACCGCTCGCTCTAGCCAACTGAGCCACACCGCCATATTGTTAAGAGTCTAATCTAGCTATACTTTATATAAATTTTGATTAATATTTTGTTAAATAGTTTAAATATTGGTGGAGCTAAGCGGGATCGAACCGCTGACCTCCTGCGTGCAAAGCAGGCGCTCTCCCAGCTGAGCTATAGCCCCAAGGAAGATTCCAATACAAGAACCATTAAAGTGGTACCGCGGGTCGGACTTGAACCGACACGGGTTTTAACGCCCATGGGATTTTAAGTCCCACGTGTCTACCTATTCCACCACCGCGGCATGTAATTTAAAATATTAATTTTTTAGTGGTGTCCCGTAGCAGACTTGAACCGCTGACCCCTTGATTAAAAGTCAAGTGCTCTACCACTGAGCTAACGGGACAGATAATGGTGCCGAAAATAGGACTTGAACCCACAACCTACTGATTACAAGTCAGTTGCTCTACCAATTGAGCTATTTCGGCA
>CAVGEZ010000030.1:0-22918 GCA_963628445.1 uncultured Eubacteriales bacterium | reverse complement strand
ATTTCTACACCACAAAGAGTGAAATTCAGGGATGTTATATGAAATAAATCCTTTAGGTAAAGGATTTAGTAACACCCGTTTGCAAATAAGAACTTTTTGTAAATTTAATTGAGGTATCTAAAAAAGAGAGTATTAACTCTCTTTTTAGATGGTTATAATAAAAAAGTCATATATATTGGCAAATAAGTTATTTGATCGTCGTATGATAAATTCTTAGGAGAAACTATAATTTTGTTAAACTTTAATTGAGGATATTTTAACTTTAATGTTGACAAACTAGAAGCAGTAAAGCGATTTGTTGATTTTACTTCAATTGCAGTCATTTTTCCTTTTATAAAACAAACAAAATCTAGCTCATGTCTTTTTTCATTGTATTCAAAAGTATGATAAAAAGCTCGTCTGTTGTTGCATACAAGGCTTTCTATTACCAATGTTTCATATAAAGCTCCTAAATTCGCTCCATCAAGCTTTCCTGTTCTAATTTTGATGTATGTTGATTCACTATCTTCATTAGTATCACCTATTAAAGAACTTAACATTAATCCTGAATCTAGCGGATATAATTTAAAGTTATTTTCTTGTTTCATAAATGTGCCAAAACTTAAATCTTCTGTTCGATAAACAGCATTTACAACTTTAGAATCTTCTAAGTCTTTAAGTGATCTTTGATAAGATTGAACCATTTGATTATTTCTTGTATTAGTTTTAACTCTTTTTGACCATGATTTTAGTGCTGGTAACATAGAATTATAAATCTTTAATGTTTGAGTTTTTGATTTATCATCATGACGTCTCAAATCATCTTCATAAAGTTTCAATATATCTTGTTTTTCTTTTTCACAACGCATAAATGAATTTGTTTCTTGATATAGTGATATAACTTTAGGCATACCACCTAATGCGAGATATAGTCTAAAATCATCCATAAGTTGATTATGAACATTTTCACTTATAGTTCTGTGTTCATTGTATATACTACGTAATAATTCACATTTGTTATCCCATCCGAATGCCCAACAAAATTCTTCAAAATCCATTGGATGCATTTCTATTCTTCTTTCCTCTGAAGGAATTTGAATATCTTGAGTGTTTTCTCTAATAGAAATTAGAGAACCCGTTTCAATATAGTCAAAGCGTCCATCATAAACTAAAGCCTTTATAGCTTGACGTGCTTTTGGAAAGTGTTGAACCTCATCAAATATAATTAAATCACCTTTAGTTAAAGTTTTACCAGTAAAAAGAAATAAATCTGAAAAGAACTGATCCATAGATAAACTATTTGCAGGATTGATTCTTAAGAATAACTTTTTAATATCATCAGTCGCATATGTAAAATCAATATAAATATGATTTTTATATTCTTTTTTTGCAAATTCTTTAACGATTGTAGTTTTACCTACACGTCTTGCACCTTCAATTAGTAGTGCTGAATTCTTATTTTGTTCATTTTTCCATTCTAATAAATCTTTATATATTTTTCTCTTAAACTCCATAATTATTCACCTTTTATTATTTTATAGCATTTTCTAAATGAAAAACAGTCAAAATAGTTGCATTTTCTAAATGAAATATAGTCAAAATAGTTGCATTTTCTAAATGAAACTGACTTTTAGACTTAAAATTACTTGAAAATTGATATCTAAAAGTTAAGTATTTAATACCTTCTAAATTCAATTTTCTTGATATGGTTTGTTTACAAAGTAAAATTCATTTGTTATAATTAATAATGGTGATAAAATGGCAGAAAATAACGAAGTTAGTAATATGGAACTCGTCTTTGACGTTATTAGTGAATCTATTGAAATAATGTTTGACGAATTTAAAGAAGATTATTTTACATTATATAGCTATACTGTAAAAAATATATTAGAGTCAGATATATTACAAGATGATTTAAGTGATGAGGCTAAAGATAAACTAATTGCTTGTTATAAGAAATTAGAGGGTAAAGATATTTCAACTGAAGATATTAGAAAAGCTATTCAATCATTAATGTTAAGAGGCTTACAAGAAACAAAGAATAATAATGGTAATATTACACCAGATACTATTGGTATATTATTTGCCTATTTCATTTCTAAATTTGAACCTAAAGAAAGAAATGTTAAGATACTAGACCCACTAGCTGGATTTGGTAATTTATTATTTACTCTTGAAAATCATTTAACACTAAATACTGAATTATATGCGATAGAGCACAAAGAAGCATTAGTTAACTTAATGAAGTTAAATTCTAATCTTTTAAGCACTAATTTAAACATATATTTTAGTAATACATTTGATGCGAAAATAACTGGTATGGACTATGTAGTATGTGACTTTGACTATTATGATTTAGTTGAAGATAGATATTTCCCATATGATGTTATTATCTATCATATGCAAAGTCTTAAAGACGGTGGTGTATTCTTAACTACCATTCCATCTGATTTCTTTAATTATGATTCAGAACAAAACTTTAAGAAGAAATTAATGGAAACAGGTACAATTATCGGACTTATAGAACTTCCTGATGAATTATTCAAGGGAGAGAAAAAGTCTATTCTTATCATTAAAAAAGAAGTTTTAACTGATAAGAAATGTTTAATGGTCAAACTACCAAGTTTCAATCAACCTAAAGAATTTAATAATACTTTAATTAGAATTGAAAAGTGGTTTGAAGAAAATATAAATCAAAAATAAGTGAGGAATTAATTATGGCAAAAATTATGGCTGTAAATGCTGGTTCAAGCTCAATCAAGTTCCAATTACTTGATATGCCAGCTGAAGAAGTTATTGCTTCTGGTGTTATGGAGCGTATTGGTACTAAGGATGCAAACGGTAATGCATTAAATGGTATTTTTACTATTAAGTACAATAAGAATGGTGAAAAAGTTAAAGAAGAAACTCAACCATTACTTCCAACTCATGCTGAAGGTGTTGAATTATTATTAAAGACATTAGTAGAAAAGCATATCGTTGAAAAGTTAGAAGAAATTACTGGTGTAGGTCACAGAGTAGTTCAAGGTGGAGAATATTTCAAGGATTCTGCTTTAATTGATGGTCCAGATGGTACAGTTATTAATAAAATATTAGAACTTGCTGACCTTGCTCCACTTCACAATAGAGCTCACGTTGTAGGTATGCGTGCTTTCATGAAGGCTTTACCTTCAGTTCCTGAAGTTGCAGTATTCGATACAACATTCCATCAAACAATGGCTGAAGAAGCTTATATGTATGCAACTCCATATGAATGGTATACTAACTATGGTATTCGTAAATATGGTGCACATGGTACAAGCCACAAGTATGTTTCTCAAAGAACTGCTGAATTAATCGGTAAGCCACTTGAAGAATCAAAGATTATTGTATGTCACTTAGGTAATGGTGCTTCTATTAGTGCTGTTAAGGGTGGTAAGTGTATTGACACTTCAATGGGTCTTACACCACTTGAAGGTATCCCAATGGGAACTCGTTCAGGTAATATCGACCCAACTGCTTTACAAGTTGTTGCAAAGCACGAAGGTAAGAACATTGATGAATTAATCAATGTATTAAACAAGCAATCTGGTTTACTAGGTATGGGTGGAAGAACTAATGACGCTCGTGACGTAACTAAGGGTATGAACGAAGGAGACCATAGATGTATTATGGCATTCAACGTTCAAGCTAAGAGAATTGTTGACTATATCGGTAGCTACTATGTTTACATGGGTGGTGTTGATGCTATCGCATTCACAGCTGGTATGGGTGAAAACTTAACTCACTTACGTGAAAAGATCTGCAACCGTTTAGCTGTTTTAGGTGTAACTTTAAATAAAGAAGTTAACAATGCTACTTACGGTGCTGAAGCTAGAATTTCAGGAGATGACTCAAAAGTTCAAGTTTGGGTTGTTCCTACAAACGAAGAAGTTATGATTGCTCGTGACGTTGTTCGTATTGGAAACGTTAAGTAATTAATTATCTAATTAAAGGAAGTTTATCGGTTTGATAAGCTTCTTTTTGATTATTTGGGAGATTTTTTCCTTTCAAAATTTATAACTTGTTATAGAATTTTTAAAAAGAGGATAATATGATACTAACATATGATTTTTACCCAGAAACTAATGAAAAGAATAAAGAAAGTTTTAATGATTGTTTGCCTATAGGTAATGGTAAAATAGGAGCAATGGTCTATTCTAATCCGTTTGTTGATAAATTGGTACTTAATAATGATTCGCTATATTTAGGTAGTAAGCATAGAAAAAGAGAAGCGAATAATTTTTTTGAAATAAACCAAAAAATAAAAGAATTACTTATTGACCAAAAAGTAAAAGAAGCAGAGGAATTGTCTGAATATTTGTATTCCTCACCTAAAGGAGAGTGCATATATTCTACTAGTGGTACTCTTCTAATTAAATATAGAAATATTAACGATATTTCAAATTATAAGAGAGAATTAGATTTAGAAAATGGATGTATATATTCAAGTTATCTGATTAATGGTGATAACAAATTCAATGGAACATATTTTGTAAGCTATAAAAGAAATTTAATAGTATTAAAATTACAAAGCCAGAAAAAAATAGATTTTTCACTAAATTTAGATAGAGAAAAGATAGTAGATTATATTCATGCAAGTAATAATTCAATTATACTTAAGTATGAGTATTCACATAATATGTACCTATATATTAAGTTAATAGTTGATACAAATGGAACTATTTCTCATATATCAGATAATTTAATAATCGAAGGATCAACTGATACTAAGATATACATTGCAATTGAAACCTCATATTATAGGACTAGACCACTAAATTATTTCAATCGATTATTTAAAAATTTGAATTATGATGAAATATTAAAAGAACATAAACTAGATTTTTCTAACCTTTATAAAAGACAAATTTTAGTTACTAGTGATAAAACAATTGATTCATTATATAACTTTTCTAGATATTTGATGATTTCAGGATCTAGAGAAAACAGTCAACCTTTAAACTTACAAGGTATATGGAATCAAGATATATTTCCAGCTTGGGATTCTAAATACACTATAAACATAAATCTTGAGATGAATTATTTTAATGTTTTTAATTCTAATTTGATAGAGTGCTCTAAACCTTATTTTGATCTTCTAAAACGAATACATAAAGTTGGAAAAAGACTTGCGAAAAATATGTATCATTCTAAAGGTTTTGTAGCATTCCATAATAGTGATATATATGGGGATTGCGCAATACAAGATAAATACTTGCCTGCATCCCTTTGGCCGTTTGGTGGAGCCTGGCTTTCACTTAAAATCCTTGAATATTATGAATATACAAATGATTTAGATTTCTTAAAAGAATACTTTTATATATTAGAAGATGCAGTATTATTCTTTAAAGAAAATTTAACTTTTATAGATAGTACATATAGAATGATTCCCTCTCTATCTCCAGAAAATAGTTATATTTTACATGGTGAAGTGCACCATTTGTGTTGTGGTGCAACTCTAGATACAATGATTTTATCTGACTTATTTAATTCATACTTAAAAAGTTTAGATATACTACATAAAAAGGATAAATTAAATATTAAACACATTTTAAATCATTTACCAAAGATAAAGATTGGCCAATATGGTCAAATTGTTGAATGGGATAAAGATTACGAAGAAAATGAGCCAGGTCATAGACATATATCTCAACTATATGGCTTATATCCTTCAAGAATTATTAATGAATCCAATACTGGCTTATATATTGCGGCTAAAAAGACTATTGAAAGAAGACTAGCAAATGGCTCAGGTCATACTGGATGGTCAGCAGCTTGGTTGATGAATATGGCTTGCCGACTAAAAGATAAAGATTTATTTATAGAAATATTTAATAAATTTAAATATAATTCCTTATCACGAACTTTATTAGACCTTCATCCTCCTTTTCAAATAGATGGAAACTTTGGAGTATCAAGTGCAATATTTGAATCTTTAATTAACGAGACGGAGGACTATATAGAACTATTGCCTATAAATATTGTAGAACAAGGCTATTTTAAGGGTGCAAGACTTAAACATAATGTTGTTTTATCATTTAAATTTAACCATGGTGTTGTAACTTATCTAAAAATAAAGTCAAAACATAATCAAAATATTAAAATAAAAGCTAACACTGTCTTTAAATTAGAGGATAAAATAACTATTAGAGAAAATGAATTTAAAGAATATGGTACTTTAGAATAGATATATTTAATGAAAGAAGTTTATCTTGTGTGGTAGACTTCTTTTAAATACAAAAAAAGAAAAAGGCCTTAATAATAAAAGCCTTAATCTATAGATTTTAATGAAGCATTCATATCTATATTTTTAATCTTGTTTTGAGTTAATATAAATACTACGAAAATAAATACAACAGAAATTAAAAATGATAAAAGATAAGAAGTGACTTTGATACTTTCAACACCACCAAATTCCATCATTCTAAATACCATATCTAAGAATGTAACACCTAATGGAATACCAATTATTACACCAATTAATGCTGTAATAAAGATTTCTCTATAAATAAAACCTCTAACTTCATTAGTGTTATAACCTAATACTTTTAAGGTTGCAACTTCTCTAACACGCTCACCTATATTCATAGTTGTAAGATTATATAGTACAAGAACAGATAATAGTAGTGCAAATACAATGATTGCAAGAGATATAACTTTGATAGTTTCATTACTATCAATCTTAAATCCATTAATAATTATATCTTGATCGGCTACATCATATAGTCCGAGTCCAGCCATTACAAGAAGGGTCGCAAGGGCTATAGATACAACTATCATATAGAATCTAGATTTATATCTAAACATATTACGGATAGTTGATTTATACTTAAATGATAATTTATTAAATAATTTAGTGTTTTCTAACAATATCTTTTTACCATTATTTAAAGTCTTTTGCCTAAATAAGTTTGCTGGAATCTCATTTGTATGTTTTTTTGTTGTTCTATGTGTTACAAGCAGAGTTATTAATATCATTAATACACTTGTGACTAAACCTAATGAAAAAGATACTTTATAAGTCATTTCTGGCATATAGAATACGCCTTTAAATGCATCATATACAATATTAGGAATAATAAATACTCCACTAATTAAACCAATAAGTGTACCAGTCAGAGTTGATATAAACGCAAACATTAAATATTTAAATTCAATTAGTGAGTTTGAATATCCTAGTGACTTTAAACATCCAATTGATTTTCTCTCTTCATCAACTAAACGCGACATATTAGTTAAGGTAACTAGTGCTACAACAAGAATAAAGAAGATAGGGAAAAGAAGAGCTATTACATCAACCTTATCACAAATGTTTGAAAGAAATGCATAAGATAAGTTTTCATCAAGAGTTAATATACTATAGTTATTAGAGTCAAAGAGATTTAGTAAATCATTACTAACGTCATTCTTTAATGTTTTATATTTTTTACTAAAATAAGATAAGTTAGTATCAATGTGAATGTAAATATCAGTTGTAATTAAATAGTTTCCGAATGGATTATAATTATAACTAAAATAGATAATATTATCTAAATACTCGTTTGAAATTTGATTTAATTCACCACTTTTAGAAGTAATTAATGGATTAGAAACAATACCTACAACGCTATAAGTAGTACCATATAAAGTATAAGAATCACCTATTTTTAAAGAAGAATCTTTATTATTTTCATTAGCTACTATCTCATTATCATTTGAAGGAAGTTTTCCATCTATTAAAGTTATTTTATTTAGATTACTATCAAAGTTATACACATAATATCTTGTGTTATCTTCTGATAAATCAACTTGAGTAATAGTATTATATGAAATATTAGATATATTATTTAATTTATCTAAATCACCTTGAGTAATACCAGTAGCACTCTTAGATTTAACGATAATATCAGCTATATTAGAAGAGTGATAATAATCATTGAAAGAATTCTTTACTTTATTTGATATTCCACCTACTCCTGTTACAAAACAGATACCTATTGCAATAATTGAGATTAGAGTTATAAATCTTATTTTATTAGCTTTAATTACTCTATAAATATCTTTCTTAAAAGCTACCATATAATATCCTCAACATCTTTAGGATTATCATTATATTCCTCTTTTACGATAGTACCATTTTTAATATATAAAACATGATCAGCCATTTCTTTAATTGCTTGATTATGAGTTACTATTACTACTGTTTTAGATTCATTTACAACTAAATTCTTAAGCAATTTAAGCACTGTTTTACCTGTTTCAATATCAAGAGCACCTGTAGGTTCATCACATAGTAATAATTTAGGGTTTTTCGCAATAGCCCGCGCAATGGATACTCTTTGTTGTTCACCACCAGAAAGAAGAGATGGGAAATTGTTTTCTTTACCCTCTAGACCGACAAGGGCTAAACAACTCTTAGGATCTAAGTGGTTAGGGTTAAGTTCACTTGCAAGTTCTATGTTTTCAAGAGCTGTTAGGTTTGGCATTAGATTATAGAATTGAAAAACAAAACCTACATCAACTCGTCTGTATAGCGTTAATTCTTTACTTGAAAGACCAAATAGTTCTTTTTCATCAACTACTAAAGAGCCATTAGTAATAGAATCCATACCACCAAGAAGATTAAGAAGAGTTGTTTTACCAGCACCCGATGGACCAAGAATTACCGTAAATGAGGCCTTATCAATAGTAAAGTTAACATCCTTTAATGCTTCATAGGTTATTTTACCTGTATCATATGTTTTACTTAAGCTTTTCGCAACAATATAAGACATAATATACCTCCTTATTCGATTAATTATACAATGATTTTGGAAAATCTTAAACCAACAACTTTTAAGAATTTGTTTATATTTGTAAAATTAATTAAATTATTATATAATAAGACAAAATAAGGGGATGATTATTATGGACCTATATGGTGGAATTACATTAATTATAGAACTATCAATGATTGTAACAATTTTCTCCTGTTTAATTTCTAGTGGTTATTCTAAAGTTAAAAAGATATTAAGTATACTCTTATGTCTTAATATCATAATTTGTGCTTCTTGTGAATATTTAGGAGTTATATTCAATTCTAGAAGTGAATATAGAAATTACCATATATTAGTTAAATGGCTAGAGTTAAGCCTTGCGCCAATTGCAGGTATATTACCTGGATTTATACTTGAAAGAAATAATGATAAACCAACCAAATCACAAATATGTATAATAGTTATTCTTATAATAAACTTAATCCTTGAAACAGTTTCAGCTTTTACAGGTATTATATTTAAAGTAGATAATAATTCAGTTTACACTCATGGACCTTGTTATTTCTTATATACCGTAACATACTTTATAGCTGTAATTTATTTCTTATATTCAGGTTTTAAGGTATATGTACATAAACGTCTTCGCTTTTTAATACCTATGTTTGCATTAACAATATTTATTGTTATTAGTATTATTATTCAATTAATAAATAAAGACTTAAAGCTTGATTGGCTTACTATTGCAATAGGTGTTATATTTGTATTTAAATTTAATGGAGATATGCTTGCGAATACTGATTCTCTAACTCATCTATTCAATAAAGCTCATTTTGATAATACTTTAAAGAATACCTCTAAAGAAGTATCTATTATTTTCTTTGATGTTGATTCGTTCAAAGAAATAAATGATACTTATGGACATACTAAAGGGGACGAGATATTAGTTAAGATTTCTTCTATGTTAATGGATGTATATTCTAAATATGGTATTGTATATAGATATGGTGGAGATGAATTTGCAGTCATATTAAGAAATCCTAAATATACTGATATGTTAAATAAGAAGTTTAGTGAATTAGTTGAAGAAGCTAAAAGGGAAGATGAATTATTTCCTTATGTAAGTTATGGTACTAGTTTATACAATCCATATGGTGGAATTGTGGTAGATGCGATTGACGAAGCTGATAGGAAGATGTATGAACAAAAAAGAGATAGAAAAGCACTTGAAGATTAAATTAGATTTCTAGTTTAATCTTTTATTAATTGATAATAATTATTATCTTTAGTATAATTTAAACATTGTTATAAGGAGTATTATATGGTAAATCAATTTTCAAGAACTGAACTACTTATAGGTCATGATGCTATAAACAAATTAAATAATTCACGTGTTGCAGTATTTGGCGTAGGCGGAGTAGGCGGATACGTAGTTGAAGCTTTAGTTAGAAGTGGTGTAGGAGAGATAGATATTATTGATAATGATACTGTCGCATTATCTAATATCAATAGACAGATAATTGCTACCTATGAAACTATAGGTAGATATAAAGTAGATGTAATGGAAGCACGTATTTTATCTATTAATCCTAATTGTATTGTAAGAAAGTATAAGACATTCTTTTTACCTGAAAATAAAGATACTTTTCCATTTGATAAATATGACTATGTAGTAGATGCAATAGACACTGTAGCAGGAAAGATTGGAATAATTGAAAAAGCAACAGAACTTAATATCCCTCATATTACTGCGTGTGGATGTGGAAATAAACTCAATCCTCAAGGCTTTATTGTAACTGATATATATAAGACTAAAATAGATCCTCTTGCAAGAGTTCTTCGTACTGAACTTAAGAAAAGAGGAATAAAGAAACTTAAGGTAATATATAGTGAGGAAATCCCTATTAAGCCAGCACAAAGTGAGGAAAAATCTAGTAAGAGACAAGTTCCGGGATCTAATGCATTTGTTCCTGCTAGCGCAGGATTATTAATCGCAAGTGAAGTTATAAAAGATTTAATAAAGTTATCTTAATTTAGAGTTGTAAGTCTAAATATTTTATTATATAATCTAAATTAATTAGGAGGATATGTATTATGTCATGGTTTAACAAACAATCTAGATTAGTTCAAATTATTTTATTATTAATCCCTGGTATTAACTGGATTACTGAAATTTTTGTACGTGTAACTGCAGTTATTCAAAAGCCAACTACTGAAAATATCTTAGGTGTAATCTTTGGTATTATCATCCCAGTATTTGGTTGGCTAGACCTAGTTTGGGTATTATTATTCAATCACTTATTATTATGTAAGTAAGATAGGAGCCTTTTAAAGGCTCTTATTAATTTCTTAAGGAGAAATTTATATGGCAGAAGAAACTAAAACTGAAATCGTTGATGATAAGAAAAAAAACAACAAAAATAATTCTAATGATTCATTAAATGAATTAATTAATATAATGGATAATTTACCACAATGGGTTAAAATTATCTTAGCACTTCCTTTCTTAGACATCGTATGGAATATTTATAGATTATTAAAGTCTATTTCAAAGAATAATACAGTAGGTATTGTAGTAGCTGTAATTATTTTATTTGTGGGTGTTCCATTTGTATGGTTAATTGATATAATATGTATTGCATATAATAACCATGTATGGTGGTTAGATTAGGAGGTAAATATGGCTAAAGGTACAGTTAAAACTGGCAGATCTGGTGCACTTGGTATGATTGCGTTTATCGCAGTTATATTAGTTGCAATCGCATACATCTTCGTAGGTCTTCAAGCTGCATTTAATGCTTGGGGATGGAGCGTAAGCTTTGGAAAAATTCCAAGTATTTTACAATGGATATCATCATTAATGCTTACAGGTATCGTAGTTTATTTAAGCTATGATTTTGCGATGAAACAAACTAAGGTTTGGCGTGTAATTTGGTGGGTTCTTGCAATTATTGCAATCCTTGCAGTATTAGGTCTTGGCGGATTCAACGCATTCCAATAGAGTAATTAAGAGGTTAGAGTAAAATCTAATCTTTTTTTCTTTTTTACATTTTATACATATTTCTGCGATATTTTAGTAATATAATATACTCATAATTTTAAGTGAGGTGATTTAAATGATTGATACAAATGATGTTAAAGAATACTTATCTGTTTTAGGTCTTGATAAAGAAGAGGTTCTAGATGAGGCAAAGCTTAAAAAAGCCTATATTAAAGCTAGTAAAATGTATCACCCTGATGTATGTGATGAAAAATATAAAGATGGCCTTATGTTTAAGAAGGTTAATTTAGCTAATACTTATATTAAAGAAAATATGGATGAAATAAATGATTATTTAAAGAATCCTAGTAAGTATAATTATGCTTATAATACTAATTATCAGTATGCAAATAGTAATTATAATCAAACATATTATACTAATGTAGATGATTTGTTTAGACAATTTTTCAATAAAAATTATACTTATGAGTACACTAAAGAAGAGATGGAACAAATTAAGAAAGAAAGAAAACGTAAGAGAATTAAAACTAAAATATATTCTAGCGTATTTTTAGCATTTGGACTTCTAGTATCATTTGTATCTCCATTTTTATCTTTACCAATTATAGTTTTATCCCTATCTACTTTATTATTTTCATAAATTTAAACAATATCATTGGTCCAACAATTTTTGTTGGATTTTTTCTTGTTGCTTTTTTCTAACAAAAAAAGATATGCAAATAAAATAAACTTTATAAATACATTATTAAATAATTTTGAGTGGAACTATTGTTCATTTAAATTATAGAATATGTTACAATTTAAGTACTTATTAAGTATTAGAATGAAAGAGAGTACTAGTAGAAATGTATTAATAATTTAATTATGCAAAATATTAAATGATAGATTAATATATTTAAACTGCTAGTGAAGATGATAAAATGAAATATTTATATTTTTTTCTAATTTTGATTAACATTTGCTTGTTGTGCTCATGTCAAAAAAAAGAAAATCGAGATGATTATATTATTGGTATGGATACAAACTATGAAAAATGTTCGGGATTAGTTGATGGTAACGGGAGAGAAGCTAAGGTTATTATATTGGTTGGACAATCTAATTGTACTGGTTGTTCTATAACACAATATCTTAAAGAACAATCTAAAGAAGAAGACTTTGCTAGATATGAGTGCGGATATAACAATATAAAAATTAATTTTAATATTGATAACCATAGAACGTGTTCTAATGGTGAATTTCGTAAAACTGATTTACTTTGTGGATCTTATGATGAGGAATTCGGCCCTGAAGTAGGTATAGCTGATTATTTGAGCACTAATTTAGCTAATGAGGAGTTCTATATTCTTAAATTTAGTATGTCCGGATACTCTCTTAACTATCATTGGATGTGGAATTATGAAAGAGGAGAGATATATGATGCACAAATGTTATTCTTTAAGAATGCACTAGATTACTTAAAGAGTATGAATTATAAGGTTTCTTTGGATGCTTTCTGCTGGATGCAAGGAGAAAGCGATACAACTGAATATAAGGCTAGCAGATACTATAAGAACGAGCTTAACTTTATTTCTTATCTTAGAGAGGATTTGAAAGAATATACAAATCCTAGAGGCTTATATTTTATAGATGCTGGAATATCTGATTCACCTTATTGCTTGCCAAGCTATCCTTTAATTAATGAATCAAAAGAGAAAATATCAACATTGTCGCCACTAAATTTATATTTTTCAACTATTGATAATGGTTTGACAACATTGAAAGAACCTTATTATGAACCTGATTTAGGACATTATGATGCCTTATCAGAAATCAAACTAGGATTATTATTTGGAGAAAAAATTGCATCTATTTATAAAAGATAATTTATGAAAGGAGCCTTAGTATGTTAAATAATTTTTGTACATGGGAATGGAATACTAGTAATCATTATGGTCCTGGGATGTTTAGCTATTTCCATATCATTTGGTTAGTTATTATGGGACTACTTAGTGTTTTAGCTTACTTTTATGCAAAAAGGTTTAAAAAACCTAAAACTGTAGACAGAACAATACTTATAATAGATATAACTTTATTTATAACAGAGATTTTAAAACAAATAATGTATCAATTTAGTTATTATAATTATTTTCGTATTGATGTTTTACCTTTCTCTTTTTGTTCAGTACCTATTTATGTTGCGTTTATAGGCGCATTAGTTAAGAATGAAAAGATTAAAAACGCATGTTATACATTCCTTGCGTTCTACGGTATAGTTGGCGGTTTAAGTGCTATGCTTTACCCAATTACACTTAATACAAAACTAATTTTTATATCTTTTCAAACTATGTATTGGCATACAATGCTTGTAGTAATGGCGTTTTACTTAATATTTGCAAAAGGATATGGTAAGTCCTTTAAAGAAGAAATTATTCCACCCTTTTATATATTTATTTCTTGTTCTCTACTTGCGGTAGTATTTAATGAGGTTGCATATCACGCTTATTTAGAACCAAGACAAACTCTATCGTTTACAGTTGATTCTAATCCTGCTTCTTATGATTATTTAAGTTATGGATATGAGTCTGAGGGTACATATTATTTGATTAAAGAAGAAGACGGAGTGTTTAGTATTACAACAAATTATCAAGAAAGTATGAGCTTCTATATTGCATATAAAGAAGGAGACGACACATATTCTAATTATACACTTGTACTGTATAGTAACTCAGGAAACAAGTATATTGAAATAAATGATAATAAAGAACTTGTGCTTGTTGATACACCAAAAAATTATTGGAAGTGGCACTATATTACATCAAGGGACGCAGTTTTTGCGACACCAATAGATGGAAAGGATTACTCTATAACTTTTCTAAATGATGGTATAAGCATTATAAAATCATCTGATATTAGCTCATCAACTATATATGCTAACTTTATTAAAGTTAGTGCTGAAAGTGTTGGTGATTCAGCTGATTTCTTCTTTATTTCAAATCACAACCCTACATCAATTCCAGTTCTAAAAATTATACAGCCTAAGGTACCATATCCTATTTTTGTATTAATTTATATATGTGCATTCTTTGCAGTTTCATCTATAACTTGGAGTGTAACTTTTGGTATAAGAAGACTTACAACAAGGAAAAAATAAAAAATAAAACACAATTTTATAAAGAAATTTATTTAGCTAGAATTTAGATTTATTCTAGCTTTTATATTTGTAAAGGGTATGTTAGAAAACCCAAAAAATGTATAAGAAATTCAATATACAATTGTTGAATTTTGTAAAATTTAGGGCAGTTTTAGCCGAAAAGTTCAATTTTCTTTAAAAAGGTTGCAAACATAAATTTAAAGGTTTAAAATAGAGGCGTAAAGAAACGTTTCAATTAATTACTTTATAGGAGTATATGCAAGCTAGTAAACATATATTTTTATAATGCATTCAATTTTATTTTAAATGGAGAAGAATATGAAAAGAAAATTAAATAGAATTATTTTAGGCTCTTTTGCGGCAGGTGTACTTGCTTTAAGCGTTACATCATGTACTGCTGGGCCACAAGGTGAAACAGGTGCCCAAGGAGAAAAGGGAGATAAAGGAGATACTGGTGCAACTGGTGAAACTGGTAATGGTATTAAGAGTGTTGAATATAATGCCGATGGAGAACTTATTATCACTTATACAGATGGAACTCAAGTTAATCTAGGTAAGATTGATAAAGAAGAAGACGGCTCTACTGATGGATATAAGATTGCACAAAGCTTCGGATACCAAGGTGACTATGGTATGTGGCTAAATCAAATAATTTCAGGTAAGCTTGGTGCACAATATCAAGTTAAGATTTCATCAGATTATTCTAAGTTTACTTATGGTTGGAACTCAACAGATGTAGTACTTGGAGAGAAAGCTATATTACTTGATTCAAGATTAACTGATACTGAGGTTAGTGAGCATAAATATATCTATAACGATATTAGAAGTGCAATTTCAGCATGTGTTGATGGTAGTCTTGACGCGCCAATGAGACTTTATATTGCACCTGGTGTATATTGGGTTCATGATAAAGAAAGTGAATCTACTCAAGATGCATATCAAATCACTAAAACATGCGCTAATATGAAGTGGATTGGATTAACTGATGATGCAAGAAACGTTGTACTTGCGATGAATTATGGTCATGATGAGGGATATGCTGGAGCTAACCCAACAATGTTTGACATTGGTGGAGATTCATTCGGTATTGAAAATATGACTATTGGTGGATATTGTAATATTGATTTAGATTATCCACTTGATACAAGACAAAACTTTGACAAGAGAAGTACTAATGTTACTCAATGTCAATTAGGTACTTATAGTGGAGATAAGCTATATTGTAAGAATGTATCATTTGTTTCAAGACTTAATATGATGCCATTTGTATCAAATGCAAGAGCGTTATATGAAAACTGTCATATGGAATCAACAGATGACTCTCTAAATGGTTCTAGTAAGGCAGTTTACTTAAACTGTGACTTTGATTTCTATGCATCTAAGCCATGGTATTCTGCATCTGGTGCTACACTACTTAACTGTGATATTAATATTGTACATAATAATGTAGGTACTAACCCACATCAATATTTATCTAAAGCTGAAAGTAGATTCAATGTAATTGATACTCGCTTTAAAGATGATAGTGGTGCATATTCAATTGGATTCTCTGATGTATTATCTGATACATTTAGAAGTTACTACTCTAATGTAACATATAATGGTGAAGCTATAGACTTTAGTGATGGTAAAGATATAAACTATGGTGTTGATTTAACAGGTACTCAAGCACTTAAAGCTTATAAGTTAACTGATAGTAAGGGACATACTATCTATAATGTATATAATTTATTACGTGGTGAAGATGATTGGGATCCACTAAATCAAAAATCTATAATTGAAAGCTTTAATGCAACTGATGTAAGTGATACATTAGTAGCTAGTGCAAGTGAGTCAGAAATTGAAGCAGGAAAAGAAAATGGAAATACATCAGTAATTTCTTATACAATTTCAGGACATAAGGGATCTACATATTCAGGTAATGTAACTTATAGTCTAAGTGATTCAACATACGCTGACTGCGTAAAACTTGAAAAACAAGAAGATGGCACTTGCCTTGTAACAGCTATCTCTGATAGAGAAGAAACTGTTAATGTTGTAATTGAATGCCGTGATGAATCAGGATTAGTAAGTGCTGTAAGTCTTACAGTTAAGCCTTCTATATTAGATATTGCTCCTGCAACTTATATTATACTTACTCAAACTGAAAATGGTACTATGGATGTATCATATACTATAGCTAACCTTGGAGATCGTAAAGACAATTCAAGAATTAACTGGTACGTATGTGATGATGAGGACGGTACAAACCCTATTCATGTAGCTGAAGGTAGAACTGATGATCCATTAAAGAGCATTGTAATTAATCCTGCATGGGTTGGTAAATATATCAAAGTTGAAATTGAAAGTAAACATATTAGAAGCAATTATGGTGGTTTAGTTTCAGCAGTTACACCAAAGGCTATTACAAGTGAAAACTTACTAAGCTTTGAAGAATATGATGTAGCAATTTCTAGTTTAGCTCTTGAAAATAATATGACTGTTAAAGAAGGTTACTGGACAGTTAATAACGTAGCTTATGGAACTGGTGCTAAAAATGGATTCAAAGACTATACAGGTATTTACTTTACTGGTAGTAAGTCAACTGATGTTAAATTTTCTGAATTAAACTACACTCCAACTAGCCAATCTTATACTGATATGGACGCAACAATTAAAGTAGCTCCAGGTAAGACTGCCGCTCAAGGATTTGGTTCTGCAGGTAATTTTATAGAAGTAAGAATTAAGTATGACGTAACAACTAAGACTGGATATGCAGTAAGAATTGTTAGAAAGACTGGTTCTTCAACAATCGTTCAACTTGTAAAGCTTGATAATGGTAGTGCAACATTACTAGCTGAAAGTGCTGAAACAAGTGTATACTTAACTGAATGTACTATTCATGTATGGACTAAAGATGGTAAACTTCATACTAATATTACAACTACTAAAGAACAAACTGCAGCTCAAATTGCAGCTGGTTACTTACATGAAGTAACATTAGAAGTGGGAATTGATATTACAACTGATACTAATGGTGGATTTGGTGTATATTATGAATCATCAACTGGTGATAATACTACATACATTTCAAGCATGATAATTAAGTGGAATAAATAAAATTTTATAAAACTAAATGTATAGGCTGGATTTATATCTAGCCTATATTTTTAAACAATTGTAAATTAATTTTTAAAAAAAGTGCCAAAAAGAGCCAAAATTTTATTGGAAAAGTATGAATTTTAAGATCTGCCTTACATAAAATATCATAATATGGAAGATTTATATAATGATTAAAACTCTTGAATATTTAAATTTAGTAAATCATAAATTGATAAGTATAATGTAATTCATGTATAATAAGCTTAAACATATAGAAGTTTAAAAAGCTTAAATACATAAGTTTTCTAAAACTTATTAATTACCTTATTAGGTAAACTATTTATTTAGGGGGATAAGGATATGGATGATTTATTTTTAACAAATTATACAGATAAAAGATTCATAGATAAACTTATAGAGTCACTTGAAAAATGTAAATCATTTTGTTTTTCAGTAAGCTTTATTAAGAAAGCAGGATTAGTACTTTTTGAAAAAGTCCTAGAAGAGGCATTAAAAAGAGGAGTAAAGGGAAAAATCATTACTTCTACATATCAAAATTTTACTGACATTGCTTCTTTAAGAACATTTATGAACTTAATGAATAATTATACTAATTTCGAATGCCACCTAGATTATAACTCATTTTATGATAATGGTTTTCATTCAAAAGGATACTTATTTGAATATGATGATTCTTTTGAATTTATTGTAGGTTCAACTAATATTACAAGATTTGCGTTACTAAAAAACATAGAATGGAATGTTTCCCTAACTAGTAAAGATAAGTTTAATTCATTAGAAGAAGCTTTAAAAGAATTTGATTATTTATGGCAAAAGACTAATCTACTTACAAATGAACTAATTAAGCAATATCAATTGCAACTTGATTATGCAATTGATAAATGGGATATGGATTATTTTGATCCTATAAATGATGTTGTAAAGCCTAATGCAATGCAAAGGAAAGCATTAAAAGAACTTAGACGTTATAGAGATATGGGTGTGTCTAAGGCTTTAATAGTAGCTGCAACAGGTTCTGGTAAAACTTATCTTGCAGCTTTTGATGCAAGAAACTATGATGCAAAAAGAGTACTATTTGTAGTACATAGAGATAAGATATTAGTAGATGCTTTAGAAACTTTTAAGAAAGTCTTTGGCGAACAAAAAACATATGGTTTATATGTAGGAACTCATAAGGATATTGACGCGGACTTCATATTTGCATCTAACCAAATGCTTGCAGGGCATTTAAATGATTTTTCAGCAAGTGAATTTGACTACATTGTAATTGATGAATGCCATCACGCAAGTGCATCCACTTACAAAGCTATAATGAACTACTTCAAGCCTGGCTTCATGTTAGGTATAACTGCTACACCAGAACGTATGGATAATGAAGACGTATTTGAACTATTTGATAAGAATGTACCATACGAATTAAGACTTAGAGATGCGATTATTAATGATTTGGTTGTACCATTCCATTATTATGGTATAAGAGATAAACTTGTTGATTATAGTATTAAAGATAATACTAAAATATCAAAAGAAATTGCAAAAGTAGAAAATATTGATTTTATTAAATCGGAAATAGAAAAGCATAGGCCAGAAGGTAAACTAAAAGCTCTTGCATTCTGTACATCTATTGCGCATGCAACTCTTATGGCTGAATTGTTCAATGAGGTAGGATACAATGCAATAGCTTTAAGTGGAGCCAATGATTTAGGTCAAAGAGTAAAAGCTTTCAATGATTTACAAGATGATACTAATCCTCTAGAAATAATATGTGCTATCGATATACTAAATGAAGGTGTGGATATACCACTAGTTAATATGGTCTTATTCTTAAGACCTACTGAATCATCTACAATATTCTTACAACAACTAGGTCGTGGTCTTCGTAAAGCCCCTGGTAAGCAATATGTAACCGTACTTGATTTCATTGGTAATAACTATGATAGATCAGTTCAAATTGCCCTTGCCTTAGGTAGTTTAGGTCAATCTACAGTTATTGAAAAACCATACCTAATGGATTTAATTAAGAATAATTATGAAGCATTAAAGATACCTGGTGTTGTAATAGATATAGATGAACTATCTAAAGAAGATATCTTAAAACATTTAGAAAACTGTAACTTTAATCGTAAGGACTTCTTAATTAAGGATTATGAGAACTTTAAAGCTTATTTAAAGAAAGATACGTATCCTACTCATATGGATTATTTAAATAACGATAATGCACCTAATTTACTTAGATTAATGAAATCTAAAATTAATAATAAGAATAGAAGTTATTATACATTCTTAAAGAAAATAGATGAGAAAAGCTTACCTATATTTACTTTAGAAGAGATTAATATACTAGATACACTATCTGAATATTTACCTATTGTAAGAGTAGATGAATATATAATTGTTAATCAATTGATAAATGAAGGTAGTATTAACTTAAATAACTTAATAGGATTTAATTCTAAAGTTAATATTGATACATTAAATCATGCGTATAATCATTTAATTAAAGATAAAGTAATTGATTCAAATAATAAGTTGTTGGCTGAATTAAATGAGTCTTACATAGCATTTATAAATGATTTATTATCTTATGGATTAGAAAGATATAACATTGAATTTGGTGACTTTGAAGGAGAATTTAAGCTTTATGCAAATTACTATTCTGAACAAATACAAATTGTTAAACTTCAAAGTTATTCGGCCTTTATGAAGGGAACTGAATTTGATTTAAAGAACAATAAAACCTATTGTTATGTAACCTTACATAAAGATGCAAATAAGGAAGAAAGACTAAAATATAAAGATAAGTTCTTATCATCTAATACTTTCCAATGGGAAAGTGTTAAGAATACTACATTAACTAAAGGTGACGGACGAAAACTTGAAAAAACTAAAGAAGTATATTTATTTATTAGAAAGATAAAAGAAGAAGATGGTGTTGTTTTACCATTTACTTATTTTGGTAAAGGTAAGTTCACTAATAGAAGAGAATCTTATACCTTAGAGTATGATCCAAAGACTAATAGTGAAGTTAAGTATCCTACATTAATGTATGATATTGAACTTGAGAATAGTGTACCAGAAGAATATTGGTTTGATTTTGATATTACTGATATTAAAGGAGAAGTTAATTAATGAAGCATGTAGAAGTTGTTTGTGCAATTATTGTTAATGATAAGGAAGAAGTGTTTTGCACAAGACGTGGACCGGGTAGAGCATTAGAAGGATTTTGGGAGTTTCCTGGTGGTAAGGTTGAGGAAAACGAAACGCACGAAGAAACAATTATAAGAGAGATTAAAGAAGAATTGAATTCTACTATTAAACCAATTAAATATATAGGTAAAGTAGAACATGAATATACAAATCTTGAATCTCCATTTAGTATTACTATGTATGGATATATCTGTAAGCTTATAGAAGGAGAACTAACCTTATCTGAACACACTGCTAAACAGTGGGTTAAAAAGGATAAATTAAAAGATATTGAATTTGCCGAAGCAGATATACCTTTTATTGATATGATTAATAAATAATTTAGTAAACACTTATTAGAGATAATAGGTGTTTTTAAATGAGTAAATATGATATACTAATTAAAGTAAAAAAGGAGTGTTGTATTATGCAAAATGAATTAATTGAAGGACAAGAAGTAATAGTAGATATTAAAAGACTTGGTATTAATGGTGAAGGTATAGCTTTCTATAAGAAAAAGGCTGTATTTGTTAATAACGCTATTCCTGGTGAAGGAATTAATGTTAAAATTACTAAAGTATTAGATAAGATGTGCTTTGCAGAAATAGTAGATTTTAAACATAAGTCTGAATCAAGAGTTGAGCCCAAGTGCCCATATTATAATGAATGTGGTGCATGTCAAGTTATGCACATTGATTACAATAAGACTCTAGAATTTAAGCGAGATGCAGTAATTGAGGCATTAAACAGATATACTAAACTTAATACTAAATCATTTGAAATTAAGAAAACATTTGGATGTGCTAATCCAAATAATTATAGATATAAGTCACAACTTGTTGCGACAAGCTACAATGACTTAATTCATTTAGGTTTAATTAAACCTAATTCAAATAAGGTTAAGATTATTGATTCATGTCTTACTCAAAATGAATTAGTAAACGAGATAAATGCTAAAGTAGTAGAATTGTTAAATAAATATAAGTTTACAGCATATGATTCTAAGACAAAACAAGGTGATATTAGAAATGTTATTGTAAGAGTAAGCCATTATAATAATGAAGCTCAAGTAACATTAGTTTATGCATATAAACATCTTGATCAAAAATTAAAAGATGTAGCAAAAGAGATCATTAAAATTGATCATGTGGTAAGTGTTGCAAAAACATACCATGATACATTTGATGATGGTCTTGTTATTCAAAAAGAATGTGTAATCTTAGAAGGTAAGAAGACAATAGTAGAAAATATTGGTAAATATAAGTTTGAATTATCTCCTGAAAGTTTCTTCCAACTTAACCCTGTTCAAACAGAGAACCTATATGAATTAACTTTAAAAGCTTGTAAATTAAGTCATAAAGAAAATGTACTTGATTTGTATTGCGGTGCTGGTACTATTGGTATTTATTTATCTAAGATGGCAAATAAGATTATAGGTATCGAATTGAATGAAAAAGCAGTAGAGAATGCAAAAGCTAATGCTTTAAGCAATAAGGTAGGCAATGCAAGTTATTATGCTGGAAGTGTTGATAAAGTATTACCTACTTTATTTAAAGAAAACATTAAGATTGATGTAGTAGTTGTTGACCCACCTAGAGCTGGTTTAGGTGAATCAGTATGTAATACATTAATTAATAATGATTTTAAACGTATTGTATATGTTTCTTGTAATCCAGCTACTTTAGCTAAGGATTTAAATATATTATCTAAGAAGTATAATGTTAAATATATTCAACCAGTTGATATGTTCCCTCATACATCACATGT